>JAIWAR010000005.1:0-52649 GCA_048634245.1 Methanosarcinales archaeon
TGTGTTTAAAAATTTCTGACTCATTACTGAACATTCAATATGCCAACCCGGCCTTCCCTCGCCCCAGGGGCTAGGCCATGAGGGCTCTGCCTGCTTAGCTTTCTTCCAAAGGGCAAAATCTAAAGGGTCAGCTTTAGTCTCGTCACTCTTAATCCTTACTCCGTCTTGTATTTGATCAATACTCTGGCCTGAGAGCTTGCCATAATCTTTAAATTTACGGACGCTAAAATAGACCCCGCTTTTAGTAACATAAGCATAACCTTTGTCAATCAAAGCCTTAATATATCTGACCATTTCTTTTATATTCTCGGTAGCCCGGGGTTCTTTATCAGCTTTTTCAATGCTTAAAGACTCCAAATTCTTATAATAATTATTAATATGCTTATCGGTTAGCTCCTTCCAATCAATGTTGAGTTCTCTGGCCCTATTTATAATCTTATCGTCAATATCAGTAATATTCCTTACAAACTCAACTTTATAACCCTTATATTTTAAATATCTCCTGATAACCTCAAACACATAAAGACTTCTGGCATGGCCGATATGACACTGGTCATAGACGGTAACTCCACAGGTATACATCCGGACCCCGGGAGCATTCTGAGGCCTAAACTCTTCCTTTTTTTTGGTTAGAGAATTATATATTTTTAACATATTTAATAATATTGTAAGGGCGATTCGTGAATCGCCCTTACATATTTTGAACGATTGCCACCACGGCTATGCAGGAAATTGCATTTTTTGAACCCAAAATATCTAATCCTTCTTTAGATTTTATTTTTAAATTCACAGCAGAGATTGAAAGAATTTTTTTTAGAGAGTTTACTATTTTCTTCTTATGAGAAGCTAATTTAGGTTTTTCGGTAATTATAGTTATATCAATATTTGAAATTCTAAAACTCTTTTTTACTTTTCTTAATATACATTCTACGATTTTCCGGCTATTTATACCTTTTGAGGCTTTAGCCTGAGGTGGAAAATAATCGCCAATATCGCCTAAACCAGCAGCACCGCATAAAGCATCGCTCACTGCATGCAATACCACATCACCGTCAGATACCGCTACCAAGCCAAAAGGAGAAAGTATTTTAGCTCCTCCGAGGATCAAATCATTTTTTCTTTTGCTGATCCGGTGGACATCAAAGCCTAAACCTACTTTATAGCCTTTCATAATACTTTCTTGGTTCTCGACAATTTTCTGGCTAAATCTAAATCCTCAGGGTAAGTTACCTTAAAGTTTAAGATATCTCCGGCAACTACTCTTACCGGTTTACCCAAAGCTTCTAAAATTTGAGCATCATCAGTAAACCTTGCCGCCGTCGGGACAGGTTTTCTCTCCTTAAGCCCCTTATAAGCCTTAAGTATCAACTTTTTTCTAAAAGCCTGGGGTGTCTGAATAAAATATACGCTGTCTCTATCCAAAGTCTTCTTAATAACCCCTTGCTTTACCAATTTCAAGGTATCCGGACACTTTAAGCCACAGGTTACTGCCGGATATTTTTTCAGCTCTTTTAATATATTAAAAATCAATTTTTTGCTTACAAAAGGCCGGGCTCCATCATGAATAAGCACATTATCGGTTTCCTCTCTCAAAGCCGATAAACCTTTAAAAACCGAATCAGCTCTTTTTGCTCCTCCTTCCACTAAAATAATCCTCTTGCCTTTGCAGCCCTTAGAAGAGATGAACTTCTTTGCTAAAGGAAAATTGTCTTTCCTTAAAACCAAAACAATTTCTTTTATTGCCTTTACGCCGCAAAAGGCCTCGAGAGCTCTATAGAAAAGCGGTTTACCGGCTAAGTTTAAAACTGCCTTATCCCCCATAGCCAATCTCTTCCCGCTCCCGGCGGAAACTATCACCGCGCCCACACAAGAAACCATTTTAAATACACCATATCTTTAGCTATCCTGCCAGCCTCGTAAATACAATTCGGCCGCTGGAGCTCTGCAATATAGAGGTAACCTCAACATCAACAACCTTACCAACCAGGCGCCGGGAATTCTCTACCACTACCATGGTTCCGTCTTCTAAATATCCTATAGCTTGATTATGCTCTTTTCCTTCTTTAATAAGCTTCAAAGGAAACCTTTGCCCGGCGATAAAGGTGGGTTTAAGAGCATTGGCAAGGTCGTTAATATTTAAAACTTTCACTCCCTGAAGCTGAGCAATACGATTTAAATTATAATCTGTAGTTAAAACTTCGGCATCCAAAGTTTGAGCCAGCTTTATAATTTTCTCATCAACGCTCTTTACACTTTCTACGCTCTGATCAGATATTTCTACGTCGATATTCGGTTCTTTCTTTAAAGTGTGAAGGATTTCAATGCCCCTTTTGCCTTTCTGACGCTTCATATGATCGGTAGAATCAGCTAAAGCCTGAAGCTCATTAAGGACAAACCGCGGGACAATGAATTTTGCTTCGATAAATCCTGTTTTTACGATATCCATGATTCTGCCGTCGATAATGCTGCTGGTATCTACTACAATTGCCTCTTCCCTTCGGCTCTGGCTCTTAAATTTAACATAAGGAATTACTAAATTAAACTCGTCTTTGCCTTTGATGCCTAAAGTAAGCCCTAGATAAACAAATATAAAAGTAACAAATAGCTTGATGGTTTGGACAATCTCAGTAGGAAAATCACTGGGAAACCGGAACCGGTCTAAGGTTGCACCAAATATCCCGGCAATTACTAGGCCGAGAATTATCCCGAATACCGCGCTGGAAAGCCCTTTTAAAGAAACCCGGCGGCTAAAAGTTTCAAAGCAAACTATAATTATCCCCACTAAAAATCCAATACTGCCATAAAAAAGAGGACTTGCTCCGCCTAAAGAATAACCCATCCCGGCGCAAAAAAGAACAAAAAATACTCGTAAAAAAAATAAACCCATCATAAAAACCTCCTTAATGACCCCGCCGTTGGCGGGGGAATTAAACTATTTAAACACCTCATTAACAGCTTCTCTTAAGGAAGAAAATCCGTAAAGCTCAAAGTCAAATTTCTTATCCACCTCCTTTATATTCACCTCAGGAATTATACAGCGCTTAAAATTAGCTCTTTGGACCTCTTTTAATCTTAAATTTATATTATTAACCCTTCTTAGCTCTCCGGCAAGGCCAACCTCTCCAATAAAAACAGTACTCGAGGGTATATTTTTCTCTTTGAAGCTGGAAATGATAGCCATAATCGCTCCTAAATCCGCTGCCGGATCATTTATCTTTAAGCCTCCGGCAACATTTAAAAAAATATCTTCGCTGGACAAAGAAAGCTTTATCCTCTTCTCAATTATAGCTACCATGAGAGAAAAACGATTAAAATCAAACCCCAAACTTCTTCTGCGGGCAACCCCAAAGTTTGCTCTGCCCACTAAGGATTGAAGTTCAATAAGTAGCGGCCTCAACCCTTCAATAACACAAATCACGCAGCTTCCGGAAAAAGACTGCTCCCGATGAGGCAAAAAAATATCATCCATCTTCTTGACCTCTTCTAGGCCTGTAGACTTCATTTCAAATACAGCAATGTCACCTGTCGCGCCAAACCGGTTTTTTATCGACCTCAAAATCCGGTAGTTAGAAAGAAGTTCTCCTTCAAAATAAAGAACACAATCTACAATATGTTCCAGCAGTTTAGGCCCGGCGATTGATCCTTCTTTAGTAACATGGCCAACCAAAAAAATAACCACGCCTAAAGATTTAGCAATCTGGGTAAGATAATCGGCGCAGCCGCGAACCTGGGAAACACTTCCCTTGCTTCCTTCGCAAGTCAAAGTATACACCACTTGAATAGAATCTATTACCACAAATTCAAATTTCTCATTTTTGATATATTCAAAAATTTCCTCAAGCTTGTCTTCACCTGCTATATAAATATTATCTAATTCACTCTTACCCAACCGCTGGGCTCTTAAACCTATTTGTTGAGGAGACTCTTCAGCGCTGACATAAAGAACCTTACCTTTTGATGTCAGACGGGAGCTAACCTCCAAAAGAAGTGTAGATTTACCTACCCCCGGAGCTCCTCCTATCAAAATTATTTCCCCCTCAACTACCCCTCCGCCTAATATTCGATCAAATTCGTCAAGGCCGGTAGATATTCTTTTAGACTGTTTTCTTCCAATATCTCTAAGCAGCTGAAGAGGCCTTTTTTCTCCTATCCTCTTCTTAGAACTCTTTTGCTCCGCTTCTTCAACAAAAGCTTCCCAACTTCCGCAGAGCGGGCATTTGCCCAGCCACTTAATTGACTTATAGCCGCATTCGGAACAATTAAACATTGTTTTAAATTAAAAAATAAAATTCTCTAACAGAGTTTACTGACTGCGGGCTTAAGGCTTTCTTTTCGTTTTCGGCTTATGAAGCAATTTCCAAGGGTGTGCCTTTAAATCCACAAGAAGCTCTTCGGTGGTCTGGTACAAGGAATCATCGTACATCAGCCGCCCTATAGTTCCTTGTTTATTTCTCATATCTTTAATTACCCCTTTCATATCCAGGCTTATATCTTCTATATTAAGTAATATATTTTCAAAGGAATTTTTAATTTTACCCTCTTTCATAAATTCATCTATTTCCCTCATTGTCTTGGTAAAGGCGGCAAAAACCTTAAACAGAGGTACCGGTGAAGTCCCCTCAATGACATCTCCTTCTTTTATATACCCTTCACTCTTAACCGGAGGAGTAATTTCTAAATATTTCTCTCCAAACAAACTCAAGCTATTGACAAAAAAATAGGAGTTTTTGGGAATTTTTACCCCTTCCTGCACTTTAGAATAAACATAAACTTTCGATTTTCCTCCCACCTCTTTGATTATAACTTTTTTAACTTCACCCACATCTACACCGCAAAAACGGACCGGTGAAGATATGCGTAGGCCTTCAGCAAACTTGAATTTAACAATTACAACATAGCTGCCTTTAAAAATACTAATTTCTCGTATAGAGAGAAGAGCGGCAAAAAATATTAAGATAGCCACCAAGAAAAAACTGCCTAGTTTTATATAAGTAAAACTTTTATTCTTATCCCATAAATTTATTGCCATTTATACCTCCATTTCTTTTATCGGGCCGCCCGAGCTCCCTTTCAAAAACTGAATTAATCTCGTATCCTCGGACTTGCTTAAAGCAGCTTTATCGCCCTCAAAAATAATTTTTCCTCCTAATAAAAACGCTAAACGGTCAGCAAGTTTTAACCCTACTCCCAAATCATGAGTTACTACTACAGAAGTAATAGCCAGGCGCTGATGAAGGTCTTCGATCAAAGATACTATTTTATCTACGGCAATAGGGTCAATTCCTGTAGTAGGCTCATCATAGATTATGATTTTAGGATCATAAATTATTGCCCTGGCTATAGCCACCCTCTTCTTCATCCCTCCGCTTAACTCATAAGGGTACATATTTTCTATACCTTCTAAGCCGACTAAAGACAGGGTTTTAGTTACTTTTTTTCTTATTTCGGATTTCTTTAGCTTTGTATGCTGATAAAGGAAAAAACCCACATTCTCATCTATAGTTAAAAAATCAAAAAGAGCGCTGCCTTGGAAGACTAAACCAAACTGCAGCCTAACTTTTTCTAACTTCGCCTTATTTAGCTGGGTAATGTCCACGCCGTCAATAGCAATAGTGCCGGAATCAGGCCTTAGTAAGCCAATGATATTTTTAAGCAAAACGGTCTTACCGGCTCCGCTGCGGCCGATTATCAAATAGTTTTCGCCCTTATTTACTTTAAGGGTAACCCCTTTAAGAACGTGTTTTCCACCAAATGACCTATGAATATTTTGAATATTTATCATACCCAGGTAAAGTAAAAAAGTGCTGTTAAAATACAATCACTTATAATGATAAGCATAAAAGACCTTACTACCGAATGTGTTACGGACCGGGAAACATCGGTAGAGGAAAAAGGCGCGAACCCCTCATAACAGGAGATAAAAGCAATCAAACTACCAAAACAAATACTCTTTGTAAAACCGCTGAGAATATCTTTAAACTCTAAAGCGTCAATAGTCATCCGAAAATAAAGCCCGAAGGGAATAGAAAATTTTGTTGAGCCCACTACATAGCCGCCTAAAATGCCTAAGCAATCCGCGTAAATAATCAATATCGGCACACAGATAAGCATAGCAAGAAATTTAGGCACAACTAAATAATCTATGGGCTCCACGCCTAAAGCTTCCAAAGCATCTATTTGTTCGCTTATCTTCATTGAACCGATTCCGGCGGTAATTGAAGCACCTACTCTTGCAGCTACGATTAAAGCGCCGACTACCGGGCCCAGCTCTCTCACCAACGAAAGAGCCACCAAAGTAGCAAGTTGAATTTCCGAACTAAATTGCTGTAATTGATAGGCGGTTTGAAAAGCAATAATCATTCCCAGAAAAAAAGCGATTAACGAGACTAAGGGAAAACTGCCGACGCCAATAAAGACTGCCTCCCGGACTAAAGGTTTTAAGCTTCTTTTTTTAGTAAACAGCCACCAGAAAATTTCTTTTATAAAAAACCCAATACCGCCTATATAGTGGAATAAACTCCCTAACCCTCTAAATATTCCTAACCGCATTAAAAATCCCTTCTTTTCTCAAGCCTTAAAATAGTATCTTCTCCTTCCATCTTTAATCTTAAATACTTATCATCTTTCCAATTATAACGTAATTCCGTCTGAGGGCCCCAAGCCTCTGTTTCCGGGCTTGCATTTACAAAAACATCGATCTTATCATCAAGCTGCTTTTTAAGCCCTATATTCTTATCATCCTCGGAGAACAATTGCCATTGCCCAATATAAGCTTTCTGAACTTTATACTCTACCCCCGGCAAAATATTAGAAAAATCCCGGAGGTCTAAAATTCCTTTTATCTCTACAATATTACCGTTTTTAAGGCTAAGCTGGGAATCGGTAATGTTTAGCATCGGAGGCCTTCCCAAAAAATCTAAACGTAAATGAGAAAAGTCTTTACCCTTGTACTTGCCTCCTTCCACCACTAAATGGCCGCTGATAAGAAAGCTGCTAATGCCTCCCCAAGCCTTCAGGCCTACCTTTATCTCTCCCTCCAGCAGCTCTGATTCCTCTTGCCAGCTGCCCTCAAGATCAAAGCTAAGCTTATTATTCTTTAAGTCTATCTCACCCTTAGCCATAAATTGGGGCAAATAAAGATAGAGGATAGAAATACCGTCTTCCCTTAAGACTAATCTTACTCTTAACCAAGAAATAATTTTATTTTCAAGAGTAATATCCCTTCCCTTTACATCCAAAATCAAAGAACTATCTTCTTTATTTACTGTAAACCTGAATTTTCCATTAACTTTACAAGTCCCCAGGTGAAAATTAACAACTTTTACCTCTGCCTTAATTAGATTTATCTCTACTACACCCTGCCCAGACGCAGGCTCTGTTAGAGAACTACCCTCTAATGGGGCAAAGATAGTGCCGTAAATCGTTCCGGAAACCAGGAGGACACCAGCTAAAAACCATTTCCTCATTCAAATTTTAATATTTCCCCTTTGCGTGTCGCCTTTATTTTTATAGGTTGCTTTTCTTTTCTCTCCTTTAATCTCTTGGAAAATGTTCCCTTTATTATATCTTCAGCTAAAGGATCCTCCAGAAACCGCTGAATAGCCCTTTTTAAAGGCCGGGCTCCAAAAACCGGGTCAAAACCTTTTTCAATAAAAAATTCTTTAGCTTTAGGTGTTAATTCCACCTCAAACCCTTGTTCAATAAGCCGCTCATTCACATAAGAAAGTTCAATATCCACTATTTTGCTTAAATCTTTCTTGTTTAAAGATCTAAATACAGTAATCTCATCAAGGCGGTTTAGGAATTCCGGCTTAAAGGTTTTCTTTACCTCCTCCAATAGCATATCCTTCATATCTTCATGGCTGATATTTTCTTTAATTTCTTTAAATCCCAGAGATCCTTTCTTCCTAATAATTTCCGCTCCCACATTAGAGGTCAAGATAAGAATTGTATTACGGAAGTCGACTCTTCGGCCATAGCTGTCAGTAAGCCTCCCCTCTTCCAGAATCTGTAAAAGTAAGTTAAACATATCGGGATGAGCTTTTTCAATTTCGTCCAGCAAAATTACAGAATACGGCCTGCGCCTTACCCGCTCAGTTAATTGCCCGCCCTCTTCATAACCAACATAACCGGGAGGGGCGCCAATTAAACGGGAGATATTAAACTTCTCCATATACTCACTCATATCTAACTGGATTAAAGCTTTTTCGTCACCGAACATAAACTCGGCTAAAGCCCGTGCCAGTAAGGTCTTGCCTACACCGGTGGGGCCTAAAAACATAAACGACCCCGTAGGCCTGCGCGGTTCCTTTATCCCCGCCCTGGCTCTTCTAACTGAACGAGCGATCGCGTCAATCGCTTCTTTCTGTCCGATCACTCTATTAATCAGCTCTTCTTCTATCTTCATCAGTTTCGCGGATTCTTTTTCTTCCAATCTATAAATAGGTACACCGGTAATCTGAGACACCAATTGAGCAATCTCTTCTTCTCCTACCTCAGGAGTAATCTGGTCTCTCTTCTTGCCCCACTCTTTTCTTAACCCTTCTAATTTAAGCCGCAAAGTTTTTTCCTCATCCCGTAAACGGGCAGCTCTCTCAAAATCCTGCTGTTTTATCAAAGCTTCCTTCTCGGTAACAATATCAGCCAGTTTCCCGTCAATTTCCTTGATGTTACCGGGAGCGGTTAAGGCTGAAAGGCGTGATTTCGATCCCGCCTCATCAATTAAGTCTATAGCTTTATCCGGAAGATATCTTCCGGAAATATACCTATCGGACAGCTTAGCCGCGGCTTGAAGAGACTCATCGGTAAATTTTACCCGATGGTGAGCCTCATACCTGTCTCTTAAACCTTTTAGAATTTTTACTGTCTCCTCAACGGTATTGGCTTCTACATTTATCGATTGGAACCTTCTCTCTAAGGCTGAATCCTTCTCAATATGTTTTCTATACTCGTCAAAAGTCGTTGCCCCAATGCATTGAATCTCGCCTCGAGACAAAGCCGGCTTTAAAATGTTTGAAGCATCAATAGCTCCCTCAGCAGCTCCGGCTCCTACCAAAGTATGCAGCTCATCGATAAAAATAATAACATCTTTGGAACGCTTTATCTCTTCCATAACCGCTTTTATCCGCTCTTCGAATTGGCCCCGATATTTTGTTCCGGCAATCATCAAAGCCAAATCTAAAACCACTATCCTCTTGCCTCTTAAAACCTCAGGCACATCACCCTTAACAATATCCTGGGCTAACCCTTCAACTATAGCTGTTTTTCCTACACCGGCTTCTCCCAATAAGACCGGATTATTCTTAGAACGCCGGGCTAAGATTTGAATAACTCTTTCTATCTCAACCTTCCTTCCGATTACCGGGTCAAGGCTTCCGTCTTTAGTTAATTTGGTTAAATCCCGGCCAAAGGAATCAAGAGCCGGTGTCTTAGAAGAGGTTTGAGTACTGCTGCTGCCGGGTTGCGGCTGAGCCCCTCCGCCTAAAAGAACGGAAATCTCTTTTCTTAACCCCTTTAAATCTACTCCGGTCGAGAGAAGAACCTGAGAAGCGATCCCCTCTTCCTCTCGTAACAAACCTAAGAGTATATGTTCGGTTCCAATATAATTATGGCCCAGGCTCCTCGCTTCCTCAGCGGCAAGCTCTAAAGATTTCTTTGCCCGGGGAGTAAAGGGTATATCCCCTAAAACAGAGCCTACGCTTCCTGATGATACTAATTTTTCAATCTCAATCCTTAAGCGTTCTAAATCCACCCCCAAATTCTGCAGAACCGCGCAAGCTACTCCTTCACCTTCCCGAATTAAACCCAAAAGTATATGTTCGGTTCCAATATAGTCATGATTAAATCTACGGGCTTCTTCTTTAGCCAAAACTAAAACTTTTCGCGCTCTTTCTGTAAAACGGTTAAACATTTTTTCCTCCTCAATGACCCCGCCGTTGGCGGGGGAATTGATCCCGAAGCGCTTCTGAAAAATGTCGTAAGAGATTTTTCAGATATTTAGGCGCGAGGGATACTTAATATAAACTACTGTAGTTTCTTTCTTAGAATTTCCGCTCTTATATAGTCTCTCTCTTTTTCTTTTAAAGATTTTAACTCTATCTTCTGCAAGTGAGCCGGCTGAATTATAACAAATAAGCTTTTTACCACTTTTTTCCCTTCATCGCCGGAGAGAAAATCAGTGCTTTTAATTATACCCAAATCCAAGCCTAAACACAAGATAGAAAGATGGCTTAAAGCCTCCCGGCTGCTAATCAAACGGCTATTCCTTAAAATTCCCAAGGCTCGCCACACATTATCTTCCAGGCTTATCTTGTGTTTTTTTAAAAGAACACGACGGGCATCTATCTCCTGAGCTTTGACCTGGCCCACTACCCCAATCAAATTATCAATCAATTCCTCTTCTGACGAGCCTAAGCTGGCCTGATTGGAAATTTGGAAAAAATTCCCTAAAGCTTGTGTCCCCTCCCCGAATAAACCCCGGGTAGTAAATGATATTCTGGATAACAATTCCAGTATTTTATTTATCTTTTTAGTAAGAGTAAGTGCCGGGAGATGCAGCATGCAAGATGCTCTTAGGGCTGTGCCGGCATTAGTAGGACAAGATGTTAAATAACCGAAATCAGATAAAAAAGAAAAAGAAATCTTTTTTTCTAAATCATTATCGATATCTTCCAGAATCTGCCAGCATTTCTTTAAATCAAATCCGGAAAGGATAACTTGCGACCTAAGATGGTCTTCTTCATTTATCATGATTGAAATCGTCTCATCCGGCGATACTATTAATCCTTTACTCTTACTGGGGCTAATATGTTCCTGGCTTATTAAGTGACGCTCCAATAAAAACTGGCTATCCAAAGTACTTAGCTCGGCCATATTCACAAAAGTACTCTTTTTTAATCTTTTTACCTGCAAATATATTTCTCTTACTTTATCTAAAACTTCTTTTCCCTGGGCGCTATTCGCGCGAGATGGGAAAGGCAGGCTCCTAATATTTCGAGCTAAACGGATCCGGGAGGAAAAGACTATTTCCGCTTCCGGCCCCTTACCGCTTAACCAGCTATCCTGATTATTTAAGAAATATTCAAACATAATTAAATAGTTTTCTTCTTCTCTAATCCTTTTATCTGATCCCTCAACTTCGCAGCTTCTTCATATTCTTCCAGTTGGATTGCTCGCTGAAGACGCTTTTGTAAATCCTTTATCTTTAATTGCCGGGACACCTTTTTGTCTATATGCACAGGGATCTTCCCGGTATGTTGCGTCGCGCTATGAACTTTCTTAAGCAATGGCAGGAGCAGTTTACGAAAAGCTACATAACAATTTCCGCAGCCCAGCCTTCCCTTTTTTTTAAACTCCTCATAGCTAAGGCCGCAAGAAGAACATTTTAGCGGGCTCTCCCTGGAAGGGCTGCCGATCATATCAGCAAGACTGCCTAAAAAGCCTGATATATTTAGATGCTTATTTAGCTCATTAGCCTTAAACTGAGCGCAAGCCTGGCAAATATGCATCTCAACCACCCTTTCGTTGATAATCTCAGTAAGATGAACCGTAGCATTATTTTTATGACAAATATCACACAACATACCTTACTCCATCGGTCTTGGTAATCTTTTTGAATTCCTTCATTATTATTTTAGTAAGCTCACCGGGTATTGCCGCCCCTATTGCCCTGCCGTCAACTTTTATTACCGGAACAATTTCAGCGGCAGTTCCGGTTAAAAAACACTCTTCGCTAATATAAACCTCATGACGGGTAAGCACATGTTCATGAGTAGGTATCTTCTTGCTTTTTGCTATATCTAATACTACCTCCCGGGTAACGCCCCTTAAACTCCCCATGCATTGAGGCGGAGTGTAAAGCTCCCCCTTCTTTACCACAAAAATATTATCTCCCGTACACTCGGCAACATAACCTAAGTGGTCAAGCATTAAAGCCTCCTGACAGCCGGAATTTATAGCTTCGATCTTGGCTAGAATATTATTCAGGTAGTTTAAAGATTTTATCTGGGGGTTTAAGGCCTCACAGAGATTCCTTGTGGTAGGAACAGTAATTATCTTCATTCCTTTATCGTATAATTCCCTGGGATAAAGAGAGATTTTATCAGCGATTATGACTACTGTTTCATTACCCTTGCATTTTCTGGGATCTAACCCCAAATCACCCTGCCCCCGGGAGATCACTATCCGGAGATAAGCGTCTTTTAAGCCGTTGGCTTTTAGGGTTTTAATCACAGCCTGAATTATCTCCTTCTTAGATAAAGGAATCCTTAACATGATTGAATGAGCCGACTCAAACAACCGGTCAATATGTTCTTTTAATCTAAAAACTAAACAACCGTAAGTTCTCACCCCTTCGAATACACCATCTCCGTATAAAAATCCATGGTCAAATACTGAGACTTTCGCGTCCCTTTTATCTACCAGCTTACCATTTAAATAAATCTTCACTTAACACCTCCGTCTTCAATAAACATTATCCTTTTAGCGCACTTAGCAATTTCTAAATTATGAGTAACTAAAATTACGGTTATATTTTTCTCTTTATTTAACTTATCTAATAAAGTAATTATCTTCTCCTGCGAATTTTTATCTAAATTCCCTGTAGGCTCATCACAAAGAATAACATTAGGCTCATTGATTAAGGCCCTGGCAAAAGCTGCCCTCTGCCTTTGGCCTCCGCTTAACTGTGAAGGAAAAACCTTCATCTTGTCAGCTATCCCTAAATATTCTAACAATTTTTCTATTGTTTTCAAAGAATATTTTTTCTTGTTCAAATTTAGGGCCAAAGTAACATTCTCTAAAATATTTAGCTCCTCTATTAAGTGATAGAACTGAAAAACAAACCCGATATTCTTACTCCTCCACAAAGAAAGCTCTTTGTCTTTCATCTTGTAAACATCTCTTCCTTCAAAAAATACCCTGCCGGCGGTAGGACAGTCTAAGCCGCCTAAAGTATGAAGCAAAGTAGACTTTCCGGCGCCCGAAGGGCCCACTATAGCCAGATAGTCTCCGGGATAAAGAGATAAAGAAACGCCGTTTAAGGCCTTGGTTAATTCTTGGCCGTTATGATAGGTTTTAATTAAGGATTCCACTTTAAATAATTCATTCATAACGCAGCGCCTCACAAGGCTGCAACCCGGCCGCCTTTATTGCCGGTAGTAAGCTGAATATAAAAGATAAAACAATTCCTACAATAACAATCAAGCCAATGTCCTGATGGTTTATCGCCATTGGTAAATATTCAATATAGTAAATCTCTTGAGGCAACTTTATAAAAGGGTATTTCGCCAAGAACAAGCATAAACTTAAGCCTAAGGCTGCACCACTAAAAGTGCCGACAAAACCCAAAAGTAAACCCTGCAAGCTAAAAATTCTCGCTATCCTTTTGCGGGAAAAACCCAAAGACTTTAAAATCCCGATATCCTTAGTCTTTTCTGCCACTCCCACGGTTAAAGTAGCAAAAACATTGAACGCGGCAACTAAAATTATTAAACTTAAAATGATAAACATCACTATCTTCTCTAACTTTAAGGCTGAAAAAAAGACCCAATTTGACTCCATCCAGGTAGACACAAATACACCCCGGTTAAACTTCTCTAATATCTTCTTCTTTATTGCCAAAGCTTTATAAGGATTATTTACTCTTATTCCTAAAGAAATAAGATAATTCGGAGAAAGGCTTTTAGCTTTTTCCAAATCAGTAATAAGGTAATTACTGTCAATATCATAAAGCCCGACCTTAAAAGTTCCCCGCACACTCTCAACCTGAGAGCGTAATTCTTTCTTCAAAGGATAAAACTCTATTTTATCAAGGATAAAAAATCTTCGCCTTAATTCCTCACCGATAAAAAAACCCTCAGCCGCTCTTTCATCAATCACATATTGATAGAGCATTTGTTTTTCTTTCCGGTCTTTAAAATCAATTCCTTTTACTGCCAAAGGAAGAATTAAATTCTCAAATTTAGCAAGAACTTGAGTTTGAAGGGTTATTGAGGCAGCTTTCACCTCTTCCCAGGCCTCTACTTCTTCCTCTATTTGAGATAATTGATCGCTTTCTAAACATTCTACAGTTAAATGAGGATTAAATCTCATTAACCGCTCCGTTAAATCCCGGTCAAAACCATTCATTACCGAAATAACTACAATTAAAGTAGCCACGCCCAAAGCAATACCTAAACAGGAAATAACCCCGATAAAGGAAATATGCCTGGCTTTTCCGCGAAAAAGATAACGCCGCGCCAAAAATAACTCAGGTATCATTAGATAAAGGTTTAAGGAGAGGGAAAAGGATCACGTCTCTAATCGAAGGCTGATTAAGCAGAAGCATTATCAACCTATCCATGCCTATCCCCAGGCCGGCAGCCGGAGGCATGCCATACTCTAAGCTAAGCAAAAAATCATGGTCGATCTTTTTTGGTAATTCCTCTTCTACTTCTAATTGTTTATTAAAACGTGTTTTTTGCTCAAGGGGGTCGTTTAACTCTGAATAAGCGTTAGCAACCTCAAGCCCTCCAATAAATAATTCAAACCTCTCCACTAAATTTGGATTCCCCTTCTTAGCCTTAGCCAAAGGAGAAGTCCAGGTAAAAAAATCAGTGATAAATACCGGTTTATCTTCGGGATAGTTCTTCTCAATTAATTCCTCAGTTATATTAATAATTTGGCTGCGGCTTAAACCCTTAGCTAACTTTAGCTTCTCGCTTATCTTCTCCAGCATCACTTCTTGAGAATCACTTTCCTCTATGCCAAACTCTTTGTTAAAAAGCTGCGCGAAAGAAATCCTCTGCCAAGGCCCGGTAAAATCTATTTTCTTTCCCTGAAATTCTACGATTAATGAAGAATTTATCTCTTGAGCAAGATAAGAGAACAAATCCTCACAAACCTTCATCATATACTCATAATTTTCATAAGCACAATAAGCTTCAAGCATAGTAAATTCGGGATTATGCCGCCTGGATACCCCCTCATTACGAAAGCTTCTATTTATCTCATATATTTTTTCTAATCCTCCCACCAGAAGGCGTTTTAAATAAAGTTCGGGAGCAATCCGCAGGTAAACATCGCTATCAGTAGCATTATGAAAGGTGGCAAAAGGCCTGCCGGCTGCTCCTCCGGCAATCCGGTGTAACATCGGGGTTTCAACCTCCATATACTTAAGGCGGTTAAAAAAATCTCTGGTTAGAGAAATTATCTTAGACCTCTTCTTAAATACTTCTTTAACCTCGGGATTAGAAATTAAATCAAGATAACGCTGGCGATATCTTACTTCAACATCCTTTAAACCATGCCACTTTTCCGGTAAAGGCTGAAGAGCTTTAGAAAGCAGTTTTAATTCACTGACTAAAACTGTAGACTCACCGGTGCGGGTAGTAAACAGCTTACCCTTAACACCGACAATATCACCTACATCCATTTCCTTAAAAAGCTGATAAAACTCACCTAAAGTATTAGCTTGGGCATAAATCTGTAATTTTCCGGTATAATCACTTATATGGGCAAATCCGGATTTGCCATGTTCTCTTTTAGTCATCAACCTTCCGGCAACCGACACCTCTTTTCCTTCCTCAAAGCTATCTAGTATCTCTTTGATAGCCAGAGGTTTAGAAAACTCGGTCACTTCAAAAGGGGGCCCGAACTTTTCACTAATTTTCTTTAGTTTCTCAATATTCTCCATAGCTTATAGATTATATATAATATATCCCCCCCTGTCAAACTAAATCCCCGCTTACCTAAATATATTATATATACTAACCCTTGAATAGATGACAATAAACAAAATGGCCGGATTCAACCTCTTTTCTCTTGCAAGTTTTAACGCATTCGGATTTTTTGAAAGAACAGCGGGACAAAAACGGGCAGCCTTCAAAATGTTCAGTCTCCCCTTTGAAGTATTTTAACCTTTGCTCGGATGCCTCTTTTAATAACTTGGTATAAGGGTGAAGTGGGTTATTATAGACTAAGTCCCGAGGGCCATACTCCATAATTTTACCCCGGTACATAATAAAGCAATAGTGGGATATTTTCTTCAATAATTTGAGATTATGAGAAATAAACAGAAAAGTCACCCCTGATTCTTGCTGCAGCTTAACCAGTAATTTCATAATTTTTGAAGCTGTTGTAACATCTAAGCTGGATGTAGGTTCATCAAGAATTACTAAAGACGGTTTATTTATAAGACTGCGGGCAATACAGACCCGCTGAACCTGTCCGCCACTTAATTGATGCGGCATTCTTTCCATTACGTCTTCCTCTAATTCTACTTCGGCTAAAGCAGTTTTGATAAATTCTCTGCTCTCAGATTTTTTTATTCTTTTGTAAACCTGTAAAGCCTCATATAAAGAATAAAATATACTGCAGCGGGGATCAAGGCTTGCGAAAGGATTTTGAAAAACAATCTGAATATTTTTTCGTATAATTCCCTGATTTTCCTTTAAAACTATATTCTTATCCTCAAAATAAATACTCCCTTGTTCAGGCCGGTGAAACTTAAGAATTGTTTTAGCCAAAGTGGTCTTACCGCAGCCGCTCTCCCCGGCCAAAGAGGTTACTAACCCTTTTCTTAAAGAAATATCAACCCCGTCTAAAGCCTTAACAACCCTGCCTTTCTGAGAAAAGTATACCTTTAAATTATCTGTTTCTAATAAGCTCTCTTTATCCTTCATCCCTTTTCCTTTATCCTTCCAAATCTTCAAAAGAAGCCAGCAAACTTTTGGTATAACTGTCTTCGGGGCAGGCAAATAACTCTTCCTTCCCCTTAACCTCTCTTACTTCTCCCCGATAAAATACTACCACCCGGTCACATAAGGCTTTTACCAAATCAAGATTGTGGGTAATAAAAATTATGGTCAATCCAAACTTATCTCTTAACTCTTTAAATAAATGGACGATCTGGCTCTCAATAGTTACATCCAAAGAACTTGTAGGTTCATCAGCGATTAAAATCATAGGCTTTAAAGCTATGGCTATAGCGATAGCGACTCTTTGCAGCTGCCCTCCGCTTAATTGATGGGGGTAACTTTTTAAAATCCTCTCTGCTTCCGGAACCCTAACTTTATCTAAAGAATCATAGATGATTTTGCTTCTTTCTCTTTTACTCTTCATATTTAATTTACTCTTAAGAATCTCTTGAAATTGATAATTCATACTTAATACGGGGTTAAAAGTGCTCGCCGGCTCCTGAAATACTAACCCGATTTGGCTTCCTCTTAAAATTTCTGACTCCTTTTCATTAGCCCCAAAAATATTCCTGCCTTTAAAAATTATCTCTCCCTTACTCTTGGCATCAGCCGGAAGAAGATTTAAAATAGAAAGAGCCAGAGTACTCTTTCCGCAACCGGATTCACCAACTATGCCTAAAATTTCACTCTTCCCTATACCCCAGCTAACCTTTTTTAAAGCATTAACATATTTAACCCGGCCCCAATAAGATACGCTTAAATCCTTTACTTCTAAAATCATAACATCCTTCTTTTGGGATCTAAAATATCTCTTAAAGTATCTCCCAGCAGGTTAAAACAAATAACCGTCACTATAATAAATAACCCGGGAATTAAAATCCAGGGAAAAAGACGAATATTCACTATGCCTAAGCTTGAACTCAATAAGTTCCCCCAACTTGCTTCCGGTTCCTGAATCCCTAAACCAATAAGGCTTAAACCGGCCTCGCCTAAAATATAAGCCGGTATACGCAAAACCACGGCAACTATCGCGTAAGAAAAAGTATGAGGAAGAATATGGCGGATAATTATTTTAAAATGGCTAAGGCCCATTGCCCGGGCCGCGTAAACATATTCATTCTCCCGCAAAGATATAGCCATACCCCGAATAATACGGGCGGTAGAAGCCCAGCCGATAAACGAAAGAATCACTATAATCAAAAGGTAGACCTGGGTTGAAGTTAGATTGGGAGGAAATGATGCCCTGAGGGCCAGCATAAGGTAAAAAGAAGGGATCATCATTACCATCTCACAAATTCGCATGGTAAAATTATCTATCTTACCCCCGAAGTAACCGGATAAACCTCCGACGATTAAACCGATAAACAAAGATATAGCCGCCCCGATCAAACCGATAGAAAGAGAGACCCTTCCCCCGTAAAGAATCCGGGTAAATATATCCCTTCCTTTTAAATCCGCTCCTAATAAATATAACTTCCCCTCTTCTAAGCCAAATAAATGCCGGTTAGTCTCCCAAATCCCCAAAAACTTATAGTTAAATCCCTTAACAAAAAATTTAATCGGATAAATTTTTTCCTTATCTTCCTGATAAACGCGCTGATAATACTCATTAGTTTTATAGGTTTGGCTATAGACAAAAGGGCCGAATTGTTTTTTCTCAAAGTTAATAAAATGTATTTTTGTCGGCGGAGCATAGGAGTATAAAACATCATCGTCATCGTAGTGATAAGGAGCAAAAAAAGGAGCAAAAATCACTGAAAAATAAAGAATTACCAGGATAAATAAAGCTATTCTTCCCGGTTTATTCTTTATTATCTGTTTTAAAATTCTCATTTTTAGGTTCTTTCGTAAATTTTGTGAGTTCTGCTTTAATTCAACATAGTGTTTTTGCGCGCGCAACAATCTGAAGCAGCCCCGAAGGGGCTATTAGGTTTAATTCAGCAATGCGATGGATGTGAGCACGCAAAAACACTATGTTGGATTTACTTTTCATATCTAATTCGGGGGTCAAAATAAGCTAAAAGAATATCGGCAACTAAATTACCCAGAATAAGTAAGAATCCCCCGGCCAAGACTGAACCCATAACTAAATATATATCCTGAGCACGCACAGCCTCCAGAGTTACCACCCCTAAACCCGGCCAGCCTATAACAATTTCAACTAATGCGGCTCCGCTAAGTAAGCCTGAAAATTGATATCCAAAAATAGTAATCATCGGATTTATGGCATTCTTTAAAGCGTGAACATACAGGATTCTCATCTTAGAAAGCCCCCTGGCTTTTGCGCCTAAAATATAAGGGGAGCCTAAAACCTCAAGAAGATTTGCTCTCATTATCCTTTGAAGAACACAAATGCTTCCCAAAGAAAGAACTACGGTAGGAATGATTAAATGCTTCCCAACATCAATTACCTTGCCTAAAAAACTGAATTCTTCAAATCTTATTGAACGCATTCCCCCTAAAGGAAGCCAGCCGGTAAAAGTAGCAAGATACATAAGTAAAAAGGCTAAGAAGAATGCCGGAACAGATATTCCCAAATAAGAGAAAAAAGATAAAAACCGGTCAATAAATTTATTTCTCCTTAAAGCGGCAATTACCCCTAAAGGAATAACAAATATCCAGGTAAAAATTAGCGCGGATAAGGAAAGTATAAAAGTATTTAGCAAACGGGATGAAATGACATCGAATACTTTAGCTTTAAAGGAAAATGAATAACCGAAGTCGCCTCGTAAAACATTTTTCAGCCATACCAGGTATTGAACTATAAGGGGCTTATCTAAGTGGAATTTTTGCTCATATAATTCAATAGCATTTTGAGAAATTTGGGGATTTAACCTTAGTTTACTTAAGAAATCGCCGGGAGCGATTTGGATAAAAAGAAAAGTAAGAAAAGTTATTCCTAAAAGTAAAGGCAAAGAAAAAAACAGTCTCTTTAAGATAAAACGGCCCATAAATATTAATTAAGAATACTAATGATTTCTGCGAGCGGCATAAGTAAAACTAAAAAAGTACTTTCTCCATAATTTTTCTGTAGACTTAAACTGATTTGTTCCATAAAAATAATCCACGATCGCTTCCCGCAAACGAGTAAGCTCTTTGAGCCGGGTAAAACCGGTAATAGTATCTAAGCTCAAATCCAAAAGCTCAAGAGCACGCTCAAAAGCTTTCCGGCAATATGTGGTATTGTTCTTGGCCCGCCAATTAAGAGCGCGTTCCACTTCGCTTCCAATATTTGCCATTTGTTCACAAAACGACAGCTGACTCCAACGCCCCGCCGCAAGATCTTTATGCTGATAACTCATCGTTTAATCCTCATTGTAGCAATTTCAATAATCTTTTTACGTATTTCTCCATCTTCTACACCGCATCCCCAAAAGTATCATCAGCCATTTGTTTAAGTTCAGCCAGTGTTAATTTTTCCGTTATTATCCTCATCACGTTATTATTTTACCCTAATAATACCCCCTCCGCAACGCCAATTTATTGCTGAAAAAATGATTTAAAAAGGTTTGCCTCTATTGTTTTTTACAACATTTTTTATTCCAATTATCAATCCAAGCGCATCATAAATATTATTAAACCCGGCATCTACATTCTCATTTTTCCACTCTTTCCGGTTATCACTTATCAAAACAGTCATAACTCCTCTTCTCTTCGCCGGAGCCAAATCCCGTATAATATCATCGCCTATAGATACTATCTCTCCCGGAGAAACTTTACCAAACATCGCCCGAGGAATGGAAGGCCAAACGCGGGTAATCACCCTTAAGATAGGATTAAAAAGCAAATCCATTATTCTATTGCGAAAGCGCGGCTGAGTAAATCTATCTATGATTTTGCCGAACATAAGCGGCTTATCAGCATAGCCGATTACTTCGTCAATATAGTTAGCAATATCTAATTTTCCTAAAATATCACCCACAGTTTCCTCATCCGAATTCGAAACAACAACCAATTTCATTTTCTGTTTTTTCAAAGTACTCAGCATCGCGCACAATTTTTCGTCCGGATGTATACCGTAATCCCGGGAATGTTCGCAAATATGTTCTTTAAATCTCTCGTGTATATCAGATAAACCTCTACCGCCAAGCATATTGGCGATTATAATCAAAGGCCGCATATCATGGCTTACATATACCATAGCCGAATACGCCTGTTTATCGATAATTATGGGATATTCTTTTGCTCTCAAATCTTCCGGGATTAGTTTTCTAACAAGCCTGCTTTGGCTGTGATCAACCCGTATACTCCAGGCTTTCACAACTCTATGGTTGCTATCTACTTCAAGAATATGTTTTTTTCCGCGAACGTAAACCTCACCTTCGTTAATAACACCTTCATCATCCCTAAACTTCCGGCATTCGTTATCAAATATAACTCGTTTTTTTTCTTCCGGTATGGCTTCCCGGAGCATACTAATATATTTGTCTATATATTTCCTGTGTTTTAATCGATAAAGAGTATTATCAAGGTCAAAAATGATTAGTTTCAAATTTGCTATAGCCTTAACTAACTCAAAATCACAGCTTTCAAATAAACCCGAAGGCAGAGGCTCTTTCTGCCCAACAGTTGTAAACAAAGTATACTCTCCTGTTTTGGATAACCTGCCGCCGTCCTGAAATTGCTCTGATTGCATTTCCTCGCTTTTATGAGTAGGGCAAGATGGATAAAGATCAATCACTTCAAGGAGAATATCACTTCTTACTCCGCAGCCATAAAGAGTCTCATAACGATGAACTAAACAATCCTTCTCTCTCTGATACACTATAAAATGAAGCTCTTCCTCTTTTGTTAAATACTCAGGATTAGAAAGGTTAATTTTTTCGCTTTCAGATATCTTTCGGGAATAACCCACAATAAGAATCCCCCCATTCTTTAGATTTTTGCCCTCACAGATAAAGGCATCAATTATTTCTTCTTCATTAAAATTCTCTGGAAGAAGAAGATTGAATATCCTGATTATATCTGCCTCTAAGTTCTGAGCAAAAGGTTCAAATATATTATGCCGTATAAAAGAAATCTGCCGGCTTTCCATAGATTCCAGAACAGGAAGATATAGCGTTGAAACAGCAGTTCTTTTCTTCTGTCTGTTTAACTCAGACAAAATCTCTAAAACTCCTTCTGCGCCTATTGGAATTTCTTTTGCCGGATAAAGTCTGCCTTGTAATTTAATCTGCAATAACCCACCCTCAAAATTAAAACAAGCTATGTTTCTATTACTTTCAACGATAAAATACTCCGTGCTAATGTCACATCCTACAATTAAAATACTTTGGCTGCCAGTAACCTCTTTTCTTATTCTTTCATAAAGCTCAAAAGTAGTTATTCCATTTGATATTGCTTCATCAACAATTATTAATTTATCCTTGGCAAGTCTATTCTTTAAATCAACAAGCCTTATGCTTCTAAATATATCCTCTTGACAGTTGAGCAATTTCACAACAAAATCATCTATATCCTTTAATCTTTTAGGATATGTCTTCCTCAACACGGACATTCCTCGATAGGCATGTTTTATGATCGCCTGGCAAATATCTGCGATTACGCCTTTAAGCTCTGGATCTGAATTTTGGTAATACATCTCATATAATTCGGGAATTAACATCAAATCAAAACAATGCTCCTTTAATGCAGCAGCAGCTCTATGGCCACCTTTGGAACAATCTGTTGATAAAACATTTAGTAACTCTCTAATCCCTTTGTCTCCGTGCTTAACAAGAAGTTCAGCTGCTTTATCCGCAACCATATAAGTGTCATCACCCAATTTAGCCGCAATTAATTTAACGGCCTCACCTGTATGGATATCTCCCAGACTACAAAGCGCCTCATATCTGACTGTCATAACATTATCATCCAGTAATTTTCGCAAGAGAATAACTGCCTCCTCCTCTGGACTAATATTCCTTAACGCCCTTGCCGCTGTTTTTCTAATGCCTGAGTGAAGAGCGCCTGAGGCATGCTCAAAAATTGGCAAAACATCATAAGTACCAATTTGTCCTAATTCTTCAATAATCTGCATTTGATCCCGCGGGGATTTGTTTTTAAATTCATCTATCCTTTCTCCGATATCTAAAACCTCTTCCCCCCTGTTGATTTCTTCTGCCATCTCTTTTAAAGCTCCACCGTCAAAGTTAGTTCCTCTATTAAAATTAACACCCCGGCGAAGAGATAAAGAAGAAACCTCTCCGTGACCAATGGCACCATCCTCCACTGGGATATTATCCAAACTTTTAAGTAAAACTAATATATGCGGGACATCCGACGTCTCACATAATTTGTTGCTACCGGATGGAAGAAGACAGGCTGCGGCTTTCTTAAGGTTAAACCTTGGATACTTCTCAACACCTATTAGTACCCCGCCATCACAACTTTCTTTTAAATAAGTGATAACTTCTCCATCTTTATAAAACTGCTTAATTCCATTTTTCGAATTATCTAGTAACAGCCGGGCTCCGCATAATACATTGTTCCTGCGTATTTTCATGATTACCGCATACGTTTCCAGGTCAAGAACCTCTATGCCCGTATTCTTAATGATAACTAGAATCTTGCCATCTTGGGATAAGGTGGCTTCGCGGAGTTCTTCGTTTGGAATTAGGCTTTCCTTTGGAAACAGAACTTTTTCCTTTCCTTTTTCCACCACGGAAAGACGTTTAATCTGGGGGATGCGTCCTTCAACCCAGTGTCTTGGCAATGTATTCCAAGAGTAAAATGTCCATTTCCTGCCCTCTATATCTCCGAACTCGAATTTACGAAATTCGCTTGATAGAATACGGCTTTTGGACGGCGCACAGATAAACGGACGTTCAAATTCCCCATTCAGGAAATTTCTTTTGGGCTGATTTTCTGGTTTATCCTTGAATGGCTCGCTTCCGGCGTAACAATAATCTTCAGGAATATTGGCTCGCATGACTGGATAATTCGTCAATTCTAAAGACTGAAAGATATCTCTGAAAAAATCTTCCTTGGTTAGTTCCTCCTCCACCTGTTGTTGCTCAAACCACTGGGTCAGTAATCCGGAAAACATGAAATCTCCGAAGATACTCACTGCCTCATCGTTCAATTCATTCTCCTTAAAAGTCCCCGGCTTAAGATTCTCGTTTTCCGGATCGTACATTTCTTTACTGCCAAAGAGCAAATCATGGATATAGCTATAAAACACCATATTATGCTTACTGCTATAAACCCTTAAATCAGGCAGGCTCCAGGTAGCTTTCAAGTATTCAGCAAGGCAGTCAAAGTTCTTCTCTTCTTTACCCTCAAGCGGTATAAGGACTTGAACGCCATCTTGCTCTATAAGACGTCCTTTTCTCACAATAACTTCTTGCCCGCCATCCGAAAGCTTTATGACTTCCTGCCTAATCTTCCCGCCGTCTTTAATAGGCATTTCCTCTTTTAACTTCCGGTAGGATTTCGGAGTGACATTTCTGTTCTTTTCTATTAACTCATCTCTTTCCTTGGAATATTTTAAAAAATAAAGAATACTTTTTTCTTTTCTAATATGATCTTCTCCGGTAAAAACAAAAAGTTCATTTAATTCAGAATGTTTAGTTAAAACCGCCATTATATTTTCTGCCATATAGGCGTTGCGAAGAGCCCAACATGCTTTTTTGGGATTTTCCGAGGTACTCATATATGTAACCGATTTCCTTTCTTTATCATCACTCATGTCAATGACATAATGTTTATATTTCCCCGGAGGAACAACATAATAATAAAAACCATGTTCTAACGCCACCACTCTTTCTTTTTCCAAAAACGGCCTTAATTCAGGGAAGCAACAATTTATTAAATTAAAAGGGTACTGAAACATAGCTCCCGGATGACTCACACCATAAAAGATAACTTTTTGTCCATTATCGAGGATAAAAGGTTCGAATCTTATATGGGTATTTTTATGCCCTGCTTTTTTTATTATGCCCAAATATGCCAATACCTTAGGAAAAACCTCACTAAAAAACCACAAGACAGTAAATCCGGCAGCTACTATAAATAATCCGGTAGCAACATCACCGCCATCTTTATCGGCACTATCTGCTCCAAGCTCAAAATTATCTTTTTCCCTAATATCTAATCGCGCCTCCAATCTTTCAAATTTCATCTGAATGATTTTAATCGCACTCCAGACAAAAGCTGCCAGAAAAGGATAAGCATACAGGAAAAATGGACTGTAATGTATGCCTATCATAGCCATCACACTAAGAAGAGGCATAGCTATAAACAAATGAATTACTTTATTAGCCTTTATTCTTTTATTAGAGTTTTCAAAAGTTATTTCTTTTCCTTCTTCTCCGCTTCCAAATATATAACCTTGTTTCTTCTCCAAAGGCTTGTTTGCCAGGATACAAGTGTTCGCGCTAGCTGATCCCGGAGTTGAAAACCCTTCCCAAAGCTTTTTAAATCCGGTTTTATCGACAAGAGCCTGAAAAATAATATGGGTTTGGTATGAACGGGAAGTACAAAGAACCAAACCTCCCGGTTTTAATACCCTGTTTACTTCTTTCCAATCCGTTTCGCAGGAGGCAATTATCATAAAATCAATACTATTATCAGAAAAACACAAAGCCCCTGCCTGCGTTTGCAGATATTCGCTATTTTCTCTTCTTAAGAATTTCGCCGCCTTTTTATTAAACTTTATTATCCATCTGTCCCGGTCAATTCCGATATAAAAAACATTACTCCTGCCCAAAGCGCTTAAAATCGGGACAGATAAAATTCCGCACCCTAAGTCTAATACTCTGATTTTATCTTTAGTTTCATCTCCTTTTCGCGAATCCAAAATTTCACTCAATATATTGCTAACTATTTTTTTAATATGTAATAGGTGTAGGAATCTTACTTCAGCTATTGTCCCCAGAACAGGAAAAATAAAACGCCAACTAATTTTAGCTGAAAAATCATCTGTTTCTGAGGCTCTAAAGCCAGTATTAGGAATAATATTTTTACTCAAAGCTAACTCAAAATTTTTACCGGCTTTTGTCCTAATAAAAGCGGAAAGTGTCTCTCTGCCCTGTTTTGTTTCTTCCCATGTTTTTAAAGAAAGAAGGAAAACATTCAAAATGAATCGGGAATTGACCGAATCTTCATTCGCCTTTTCAAAAAGCTCAATAATTTCATAAATTTTTCGTTCTGCCACCTCTTTCTCTCCCAAAGCCTCTACGCGCATGTATCTATTAATAATCAATAACGCATCCGAAATTTTATTTCTTTCCGCTTTGGATAACCTGCCGCCGTCTAAATTCCGTACTCCCATATCTTTTTTTAGCACTTTCCAGGCTAAAAGCGGCCGTCGGACTTCACCTTCTTTATTCAAAGTATCCTTTGCCACTGCGAAATAATATCCTGCTAGTGCCACGCCGGAATGTTTCATCCATGCCCTTTCGCCTGACTTCCAGCACCAAAACCAAGGAGTACTCGCGTAATAATGATATTGTTCTTTTAAGGTTGTTTTTTCCTTAGCCCATTGCTTTAATGCTTTTTTGTCTATCACCATTTTCTCTTTGGCTATATTTGCACCATACATAAAATCATCATAAACCTTAGCCGGAATAAGCCCTGTTTTCTCAAAGGCATAAAGCACTCCTGCAGCATTTGTATATCCCATACGGTCTTTTATCCCCTTCCCAGATAAAATAAGATGCGCTATCCCCTGCATCTTCGCTCTTAAAAAAGCATGCCTTGTTAAGAAATGACTTATATATACTTTTTCTTTTCTCGGACTACAAATAAAAGGTTTTTGTCCCATTATACGGATTAAATATAAGCCGGCTATTTCTAAAGAAAAGCAAAGAGCGGCTACCACAAGAAAAATGTTTTCCTTAAACTCAAACCACCCATTT
This sequence comes from Methanosarcinales archaeon, assembly GCA_048634245.1. Lineage (GTDB taxonomy): Bacteria > Omnitrophota > Gorgyraeia > Duberdicusellales > 4484-171 > Susulua. The sequence continues at coordinate 26,516 of JAIWAR010000005.1, forward strand.
ATTACAGCCCCTGGATGAGAAGATATCATTAGTAATAGACCAGTATAAATCACAAGAAAAGATACTGCTGTTATTGTCAAAAATTCAATCTTCCGTTCTCTTAAATAAATATCCATCTTCAATGTTTTGATATTCGCGTAAATTTGATTTATTCTTTCTTTCTTCATACCTGGTAATAATCTTAAGATATCGGTCCTATCCTCAACCATAGTTTTTTGGGCCGGAGAAAAGTTTTCTTCTTCTGCGGGTTTAAGTTCAAGCTTATTAGGATATTCCTGATCTACCGCGCGAATAATCTTGGTTGTATCAAAAGATATCTCTTTTTCACCAGCAATAGAAAAAATGCCGGCAATGGTTCTCTCCTTCAAAGGATCACTAATGTTATACTCTTTCATAACATTTCTTATTTCATCTGTATTAATTTCTTTTCCGGAAGAAGCAGCTACACATGCCAATTCCCGCATCATTTTCACTTTTGCTTTATCTTCCTGAGTTATGCTTACTTTTATATCTTTTTCTGAAAGCAAACCCTTTAAAGAACCCTTATTATAAATTCTTTGAGTTACCTCCCGAACATCTTCTGTAACAATCTCGATTTCAATATCCTTATAGCCAGTTAACAGGATATTGGCTCTTAAAAATAAATAGATTTTCGCGTATATCTCTCCTGCCTGAACGCTTATTTGCTTCTCTATTTGCCTCACTTCTTCATTAAGAATAATAGCTAAAAGCTCCTCCCCTTCAGGATAAAAAGTTACCTTTAACAATAACCTTCCTTTGCCCTGCGCATCCCTAAAAAAATCACCCATAATAAAAGGGCTCATCTCTTCCGACAAAGTATAGACTTTCGGATCAGAACAGCTGCGGTAAAATTTATTACGTAAAGGTGCCTTTGAATTTAATACAACATATTTAATGATTTCCTCTTCGCGCTTTGCAGCATCCGCAATACTAACCATTCTTTCAGCTTCTCTCACTATAGCTTCGTCCGTCTGCTCCTCAATTCCCTTGGCAAGAAGATACTCTTTTGTCAATGCCGTAACTCTATTGCTTAAAAATCCTTTATAGAGCGCGTAATGCGCCAAAGCCTCAGCCAGATAAACATTTGACTCATGGCTACTAGACTTCACATTCGCGGGAATAACAGCGTACTTATGCTGAAGAAGCATCTTACTTATCCTATCCGGGAAAACATCTCCAAATATAAGCGGCAGATGAGTAAAACCTAATAGGCCGAAGCTAATGAACATGAGTATGAAAAAATAGGGGGTGGTGAAAAATATATAGTAAAATTCACTTATTATGTCTGTATGCGAATACAGCAAAAAAAGACTCGCATAAAAGAAAGCGGGAAAGAAAAGTATATAATTAATTTTTTCTCTTATTGCCGGATCAAAGATAATATTTCGCGGGTGTACAATGTTAATTTCACGGTTAAAATCGTTTACCAATTTATCTGCTATTTCCCGATTACCCGCCAGTATAAGCGCTGTTTCCTTTAATGTATTCTGAAAAGCATCCCTTTCTCTCTCAGAGAAAGGCTTAAATTGAATAAAATCGAAAAACATTTCACGCTTCAAGGGTTGACCCTTTTCTTTTAATTCTCCGCCATCTTTATTATTTTCATCCTTTTCTTTTTTATCATCACTTAAAATCTTCCACATATCATCGCCTGTGATCAATCCCCCAAACTTCTGTTTTTCCCAAAATTCTACAACCTTAGGAGCTCCTACAAGTTCCACTTTTCTAATCGACCATTCAGAAAATAATTTCTTTTCCAATTTCTTATAAAAAATGGTTCCTAATCCTTCACCTTTTATAAAAACCTCAAACCATGCAATATGAGCTTTATTACCTCTTAATATAACACTAGCCTCTCCCAACTTTCTCTTGTCCATTTTGTTTACCAAATGATATACATAATAATGATACCCCCCATATTTCTTAACAGTTGCTACTTCATAATCATTAGAATTATTCCACCTGCCGCCATCAGCGACATTTTTGTCTAATGTCGAGGGCTGATCCCATTGTTCTTTACCTCTTAAGTTATAAAAATGCTTAAACAGCATATCTTTCATAAGAAGATTTTGAGCTATCAATTCAAAGTAAGAATCGAAGTATTTATCACCATGTCTGCTACCTACTACGTTCCCCGTTAAATACTGCGCAATAGTAAAATCAACAAGGTAATATTGCCCCAAATCTTTATCCTTAACAAGCGCAAAATTTTGTCGCCCAACTCTTATCCTATATGCTTCATATCCAGCTAGATTAAACGCAGCAACAACAAGGCTGGCTACTCTACAACATATACCCGGATGCAAATCAGGCATCTCATCTGCAGTTTTAACATACTCTGCCGTAATAACTTTTTCATCCAGAATATTAAACAGCATATCAATTTTATTAACAAAAGAAATGGCATTATCGTTTAAGAATACAACATTCCTTATGGGAGAAAGCCCATTTTTCAATATATCGCAGATTTCTTCGCGATGATTCTCAAATTTGCCTAACTCCACTTTAGAAAAATCTTCTAAAACGCTTTCGTTTATCAACCCTTCAGTTATAACAAAACCGCTATCTTCATAATTGACAACACCTCCACCTTTTAAAATAGCAAAAAGTGCGGCTTTATCATCCGGGTAGAGAGAAATCAAACTTAAATCACAACTCATTACAATAGAAGAAGCCATTCTTTCATTAAACGCTTGCGGCTGTGTTTCATAAGTCCCTGTTTCCCCGCCATAAACATCATTAAATAGCTTATTATTCTTATTGCCATTTCGTATATTTAATTTGTTTGTGCCTGGTTTTACAGACACTTTCACCGGAATAGCAAGATACGTTTTACTCACGTCTAAATATTTTGGTTGATCGCCGCCATCTTTATCCTTAGAAAAAACTGGTTTCACCTTCTCCCATATCAGTTCGTAGTCCTCATAAAGCACTTTACAGGGTTTCGCAAACCCAGGACTGTTGTCAATTATATTAGCTATGATTTCTCCGAATCTGAAACCAAAATCTAAAATATCCAACCGATCAGCCAAAACCTGCCAGGAAACTATACAAGACAGCCTGTTATTAAGATTGGTGTTCAGGCGATTCGCCGTTATTTCCGTCTCATAATAGTCCAAAGCATACTCAATCCCTCCTTTATACCTCTTTCTATATTTTCCAACCCCGCCGCAAAAAATCATCCCCATTTTATGAGCGGCTGTTTCCAGGGCAAATTGTAATACTTTATCGGAATTAATATTAAGAAAAGTATATTTATCAATATCCACCTTTAATCCACGGATATAGTAATGATTTGGAAATCCTTGTCTAAACAAAGATCCATCAGCGCTCAACATTTTAAGCCTAGGATAAATACCCCTTTCTACAGTATTATGTCCCAAGTCATGCCTAATGTGGACATCCATAATATTTAAAAACTTATCTCTATCCCTAAATGGAGAGTGGAGCGTGCTTGCTATGTTTATCAGAAGGCCTTTATTGTCTCTTTCAAAGGCTGTTGGGAATGGCTCCGAACTCCTTTCTATATCTATATACCTAAATCCCACATTCTCATCCCCAAGAATATTTTTCGCATCCGCCTCAGCTTCTCTAATCAACCCTAAAACTTCTGCCATTATTTCAGATGTCCAGCCGCGAGACTCAGCCACAAAATCCCTACGTAAAAAACCCGGGTCAAATTTTAATCTCTCATCAAGTCTCTTGTCTCCACTATCAAAATCTCTAATTTTACTTCCACCGTCTTTCTTGCAAATAAAACTGTTTTCTTCGACTTCAGAAATAACATTTAGAGGAGTGGGATTTGCTAATTCTTCTAATATCCTATTTTTCCGATCATCTTCCAATAACTCTCTGGCGCAATAAATCTGCGGCCTCTGCCCTCCATAATGAGCAGGCTGTACCGGGATAAAAACATAGGTCATTTTTTGCAATTCTGCATACTCTTGGGCAGTCACATATAATTTTAACCAATTGCTTACCTCTTTAAAATTCCTCAATTCATTACTGCTCAATTCATTTTGTTCCTCGATAGAAACTTCACGTTCCTCGCCTTCAAATTTAAAAGGCACCTGCTTACAATCCTTATAATCCGGGGACCATTCTCCTGATGTTATCCTCACAGATGAAAAATTCCTTTCTTCCAAAGCCTTTATTCCCGGAGTACACTCTTCATTCAGCAAACTATCGCAGTCCCTTCCTCCTTTCAATACGCCTCCCCCATATTTCCCTCCATCTCTTGAAACAGTAAAAGCCTGTCCACACACTCTCTCTTCGTTATCTCCCTCTTGCTTTATTCCACTATCGCTACTTTTATACATATCAGGAATAGAAAGATGCGTTATCCTTAAGAATTTTTTAAATCGCGCTATATATAAATCCTCCTTGAGCGGAGCAAGTTCCTTACTCCACCCCTCAGTCAATTCAAGTTCATCTTCCCAAAGTATTGGCGGCCCGATTTTTTGGGAAACATATCCTAAATCCGGCATATTTTTGTCATACATACGTTCTGCTAACTGAGGAGAAATACCCTTGTCAAACTGTTTTCGCAAAATACGAAATACGTCCCTGTTGTCGTTTCCATCATACTCTCTATCTAAATCCATATCTGAAGAATTTAGTAAAAGACCAAGCTTACGATGGATATACCATGTTTCATTTCTGAAAAATATCAAACCTTTCCCAACTAAATCTCCAAAAAGCGCTTTTACCACATTGCCATCCTTAATTACCTTTGAAAAACAAGACTCTTCAATTGCTCCAAGCCACCGCTTCATGATCAGCCGGCTAGCAGGAAATATTATTCTTTTCAGTCCCATTTCCCGTGCGTATATCTCAAGACACAACATCATCTCTATTCGCCAATTTGCATACCGCTTTCCAAGTAATTTCCTGTCTCTTAACATCCGGTCATAATCGCTTTGAATTTCACTTACAACCAAAGTATCATCTATTATATAGTAGCGTACATAACAAAGAGCGTCGAACACATGCAGAAAACCGTAACCCTCTTCCGGGATAAGAGTTATTTTCCGTTTAGTTAACAACTCAAACTCGGTCTCATCAGGAAATAGTGCTAAAATCCGGGCATTTGGCAAAACTCCTCCCATTTGTCTTGTAAGCTCATAGGGCATTTCTCTCAATCTACCTCCAAAAAGTGAAATCCTAAGACTATTATTAATCTCTAATTTTTCTCTCCGGTCACCGGATAGATTAATCTCAATAGGACACGCTGGCAAATTATATGCTGTGTGGAACAATAAATTTTCAAAAACTGTACGCTTACCGCAAGGAAATGTCCTGAATACCCTGGCAAGAACATCAAATTTTTTAAGGTATTTAACTAATTCAGCCGAGAAATCTGGAAGTAATTCAGACAAAATGCTTAACAACAAATCAATAACAATTCCCTGTGATTTACTGTCTTTATTAATAAGCGATGTTTTTATAATGAGGCGATCGATTAACTCTATTATCTCCTCTTTAGGTAAATTGGATAAAGAAGGGATAAGCTCATATAATCTATTTATAGATTCGGTTTCACCGTCGAAATGCCAGGTATTCCGTATAGATTCCGCTAAAGTTTTAATTTCTTTTATTAACCTATCATTTTCCGGAATATCTTTTAATCCGCCGTCTTTGTCATCCTTAAGTTGACACTTATGTGTAACCGGAAAAAACCTTGCTTTTCGATTTATTCCTGCTCCCCCGTCCTTACCCTTTAAATCAAAGCTGTTTTTTATATCATACATTATAAAAGTGGAAGGCGCATCTTTTGGGGAATATAATGACGGTTTCCTAACTATAACCTTAAACTTTTCTGCTAACTTTTCTTTATAGAACTTAACCACCTGCTCTACATTATCAAGGTAGTCCGTGGAAAGTCTTCCTCCCCCTCTTACTCTAATCTCTACAACAGCCGCCTCAATCATGCTGACGCCAACACCCTTTCTTTGGTGTTGCGAACTTACAACTATATATTGAATATAACCACATGGATTTACCATTAAATACCCTATTATTCTGCCATCTGCACACTTTGCCAATATACCAATATTATTCTGGTCTTTGAAGCGCCGGCTAACTACGTTGTCGTATTCCGACTCCAATCCCGCTGATTCATTTATTGTCCCTAGTTGTTCAAATATCCTTGCTTCATGGATACCTTCTCCTATTAAACTCTGGAATGTTACGATTGAATACGTTAGGCCTTCGGTTAAAAAATTACTTCCCCCGTCGTATGCCTTCATTCTCTTCTTTTCTATCAAAGGTTTAAAAGCTTTCCCGCGCGCTGAATTAAAAAACTCTTCCATATCATTTCGAAAAAAAGAATTATTAAAAAGGCTATTCATTATCTTTTTAAACTCTTCCCTTTCTAAACGGCAAAGGGACTTAAGCCGGTCTAAACTCATCTCTCCGGCCAAGGAATCTCCTTTTCTGTTAAAACTAAGTATTGTCTGATAAACACTCTGCGAATTTAAATAATTAGCAACTAAAAAAGCCTCTATATCTTCCTCTTTAACATTCTTTTTAATTATAAGCTGGGTTATTCTCATATTTGGTTCGGGCAGCCCGTACTTTTCAAATTCTTTCAAGTTTTGCAAAGTATTTGGAGATTTTATAATGCTTTTATGACTCAGGTAAAATTTTTGCAATCCTCTATCATTCAACCAGTTAACCAGTTCTTCCACATGCGAAAGAGTTAAAATTTCTAATTCTTTCTCATAAATTGATGTTAATTTGTTCTTTTCAAATATCCTGAAATTCATCGGCACCCACGGAGAGGTTAAAATGCCGATATTAATTCTATCCAGGCCGCTTAGAACAATTGGTAAACTAAGATTTTCTTTTACCTGCGGAGAGGTTAAAACCTCTTCTTTCAACAACCCATATATGTAAAACACATTAAGCTCTTTATCCGTCATCGCTTTAATATTGTCTCCTATAACTTTCAAAGGATGCTTTAATAAAGGCTCCTTGATTTCTATATTATAAGCCGCAAGAACTGAAGTGATTTCTAAATTTTTCCAAGTCAAACTTATATTTTTTCCAAGTAGTTGATTTTTTGCCTTTTCAACATTTACCGGAGTTATGTTAATCCCGGTTATTTTTTTAATCTCAGTAACTATTTTTTTCGCGATACCGGGGCCTAAATTTTTCTTTATTGTCAAAACAATTTCGGAATCATTATCATCGTTACCATTTTTTCCTCCATCGTTACTGCTGACATCACAGTATATTCTTTGGCGACGCCCCCCGTCCTTATCTGTTTCTATTAAACCTAATTCTTTCATTAAGGAGCGGTTGATAAAACATTTCCCATTTTCATCTTCAACAATTAGGGCCTTTTTAATAAGGATGTTAAATAAATACGTATTGCAATCATCAAATTCAAGCATTTCCGTCTCTAATAACTTTCCTAACAATTTTCTGCTAGTAAAATTTACTGTCTTTAGTTTTTTCCGATTTTCGCCGCTCAAACATTCCCAGCCATATTTAAATCTATCTAAAGGACCATTTATTTTTAGAGCACGAGCAAAACTATTTTTAAGAATATACCCCGCTGCTCTTCGTTTTCCAATATTTTCTTCTTCTAAAAAGCCTAACAAATACAAAATACGCATGGCTCTTTTATCGGCTTTTGTATCAGCATAAAGAATCGGCGAATACATTTCCCTTAAGGTGTTCAACAGCAAATATGCGTTCTTCTCACTTAAACCAACAAATAAAGCTTTCACTTCCCGAGACGGATTATCATTCAATTTATTCCATAATTCCCAAATTGCTTTATCCTTTTCCTCAATAGAACCCGTATTAAAATAATACCTTTTTCCCTTGTCAAGCTTTCCTATAGATATTAAATCTTCTTCTATGTCTTCAGTCAAAATGAACATACCCTTGGAGATTTCAATTAATACATTGCTTTTCATAATCCACTTCCTGGAGTCTTGGTTAAAAAAGCCATAGGTTTTAAACAACTCATAAGTAATTATAAAAATGTTCTCCTCAGATATCTTTTCTAATAACGCGCTAAGATTTTCTTGATATTTTTCCTTATTTCTATTTTTTGGGAAAGTATATTTATTTAGCAAAAGCAGTTTTACCGTATTTTTCTGATATTCTTCGCTTGTTTTCTTCTGGGCGGCTCTAACATCTTTTCGGGGCTGTTTTTTTTCTGGTTTCTTTTTATCGTTTACTTTTCGGGATATTCTTTCCTCATCCGCGGTTTTAGTTCTTGTTTTCTTCTTTGTCTTTGGCTTCTTTCTTCGTTCAGAATCTAGAATTTCCCCTATTTTTATTTTCTCCCAACATTCGCTTCCTTTACCAGCATTAATCTTAATCTCCGGGCTTCCTTTTACTTTTCTTTGTAAAAATCCTTCCCTTACTAACCATCTTATTTGAGAACTCACACTTGGAGTATTACTTTTCAACAATTTATCTATATATTTAACCTTTATATCTAAACATACATACACAAAAACACGAATTTTGCTTTCCGCCCATTTAGCTACGCCGGAGGAAACAAGATTCTTAATGCCGGATTCAAACAATTTATAGTCTTTCAAAAATTCCTTTTCACTCTCATAAGAAGAATTTTCATTAAGCATAATCTTTAAGCTTTCTATCCATTTTCCTATCTTAAACTCCCACGCTTTTGCGTTAGTCAACTTACCTTTTCTTACCAGCTCAATAAATTCCTCCCCCTTATCTGTTACTTTAGCGCGGGAAAATCTATCTTCAGAAACATATATCAATCCCCTCTCTATTAAATGCCCCCTGCAATAAAGAATATTTCTCTCTGACATATCGCAATATTTTGCAGTCTCATAATAGGAATAGTCTATTTTAATAGCTAAAAGAACTTCAAAATCTTCCTTTGAAATATAAAGCCGGTGTTTTATATTCTCAAAATTTTCTAAAGCATTTTTATAATCCTGGATACTTTTCTCTGACTTTCTCTTAGTTAGAACTTTCTTCAATTCTTCCCTATCAACCTCACCATTAAAATACTGTAACAATACCTTTTTTACTTTATTATTTACAAGATATGTTCTTTCTGTTATAGGCCTGTTGCCTTGAGCTCTCCCCGTTATAACTTTAGCTCCCGGCTTATAAAACCGCTTTTTTAAATAATGATTGTACAATGATTTTTTATCAATACCTGTTATCCCTGCTATCTCTTTTACAAAATTATAACCTTGCATTATAGTTGTTATTATTAACACATCATTCGCGTTTACCCCCCACCAATCCTGCGGATTCGTGCTAAGAAAATCATACAACTCTTTAAGACGCACGAATTGCGGTTCATCAAGGCCTAAAATTTCTTTCATATCTTCACCAAAAACATCCTGTTTCACTTTCGCGAAAACCATGCCTAATACAAGGAGAGTAAAGACTACTGAGGAAGGTGCTCTATTATCTTTTACACCCCGGATATTTTCCCCCCGTCATTTTCTTGTCTATTTGCCGCATTTTTATCAAAACCCATAGCGCCATTATCAAAAAAACGATTTCCTCTATGTATTTTTTTCATCGCATCGCAAAGCTCCTTAAAAAACTTGGGGCTAAAATTATCCTTTGATACAAGAGAAATATCTATTAAAGGATAAAAAGAAAAGGTACCCTGTAAATAAGCCCCCGCATCTTTCCAGTCTACAGCCTTTATACATACATTTCCCTCTATAACTTCCACAGAATGTACAAAACCAACCGAATCAAAATCTATGCGAAACCTTACCCCTAGTTTCTGAGATAATCGGCTAATTGCTTCCTCAAGGATCGTCCCCACAATAGACGAAGTGTTAGGTGCCAAATTTACTGCGATAATTACATCATCATTTTGATAATCGAAAGTCCCTCTGGCAAAATCTCCTGCAAGATAATAATCAATAATTTCCCCTTCGTCTTTATATTTTTCCAAAAGGACTAAAACTTCTTTCATAACAAAACTCATTTTAATAAAGAAAAGCTCTAATCCGTTACCAACGACTATTTTCACTTCCGTTCTTGCTGTCCGGCCGCCGTCTTCACCTGAAATGATATTTATTTCTTTCCTCTCATCTTGTTTTGCTCCTTCCTCAACAACACTCTCGTCTTCATCTTTACCAGAAAACAACTGCCAGGAGGTTCTATAAAATCTATTGGGCGTTCTTGGATTAGGTTCGATAGAAAAATCTAAGATATGAGAATCATCTGGATTTTTTAAGAACTCTTCAGGGCCTGCTATTGTTACTGTCCTACGTCCGTCTCGAACAGGCATTTCACTTAAATCGCTATAAATAATTTCGAGTTCATCTTTAGAAATTACCTCATCATTTCCCAGACTTCTCAATTTATTTATTAACTGAGGAGCAAAAATCAATAACATTTCGTAGTAAAAACTAATCCATCTTATGCCAATGGTAAGAGTTTCCACCTTTACATCTTCCTTAAAAAAAGACGAAATATCCTTAAATCGGCATAAAAACCACTTATCTTTCTGCAAGTTATTGAATTTATAGGAAAAAGACCAAAGTGCACAATCGTTGTGTAACCACCATTTTTTAAAACTTTTATAGCCAAATTTCTTTTCATATTCTCGCACAACAAAAGCAAGAAAATGCATAAACTTGATAAAAGCGGGGTCATCGTTACCAGAAAAAATCTCCTTAAAAGGCCGATCCAACCCATAATTAGTGGCCAACAATATTGCTCCATCAGCTCTAAAAATCATGCATTCTTGTGCAACAATATTACGGCTAGATGAAGGAAGGGATAAACCAAATTTCTTTCTTAAATCATAAGCTCTTCCATACCACTCTATACTGTCATCACCTACCCACACTCTCTTTAATGAACAATCTTCCGGTTCTCTTATCCACCGGCAAACATCCCTATCACTTTCTAAAATTTTCATCATAGAGTCAAAAACTTCTTTTATTAAGGGGAAATCTTCTCCATATCCCTTACTATATAATCTGATTCCAGATGGTTTTAAGGTTTTTATAACATTAGCAAATCTATTAGCATATCTTGACACAGCTCTCTGGGGATTTTTAAAAACATCCCCATGAAAAACATGGATACTTAACTCTACATTTTTCTCTATACCTCCCTTTAATCGTTCTATTTTTTCAGCTGCACGTTGTGCTACTTTATTATTAGGAAACCACCCATGTGTTATTACTACTGGGGGTAAGTTAAAATCGTAAGCCATCTTGCATACATCTCCTAAATCCGCGTCTAAAACTTTATCATGATAATCAAAAGGCTCACTATTAAAGTAAAACATTACTCTTCTCCCTGTATCTACATTTAGAGCTTTACTAACTTCAACAAGAAATTTATTTACAAGAGGGAAAGGTATAGAAACAATTTTGCCTTTTTCAGAATCTACCTGACATGTAAGACAGTTATTGGAACAACCTATTGTAATTTGCAAAACAAGATCATCATGGTAAGAATATAGCGGTGATATTATCAATTCTCTGATTCTCTGGGGAATACCTTCCATAATATCAACAAAGAATTCGGGATGAGGATTCTCAATCGTAGGAATTTGTTGTATTAAATTATTTATTCCCTTAGAATCTGTATCTGAGATAAAACATCCATTTTCTCTCGCAAGCCAATAATCAATTTCTCGTAATAAGGCCTTTCCTGCCTCGTTAAGAATAAACTTATATCCCTCAAAAATTCTTTTCCCCCTCCACAACTCATCTTTTTTAATTTCTCCTATACAGGTAGGTAGAAACTGTTCCTTTGTGCTGCCACCATCTCTATTGCTGGTAACGCCAACGCTTTCCGGCTGTTCCCTTTTTCCCGCTAACTCAATATCCTTTCCCTCATCAACAATCTCAGCAATTTTGTAATACATAGAATAGGGAGATTCTGAACTTTTTTCTTCAAAAAGTAATACTCCCGGAGATTTAAGATTATTCCCAAGCTCCTTAGCAAAAGATACCGCGCTATTTTCATCATTAAATGCCCAGGTAAGGCGACAAATATTTATATCTGCTTTTCTCTCAAGTAAAATTTCCCGGGTATCTTCATCCCTTATATCCATATAAAAATAGGCATAATCTATACAATCATGGAAATACATCGGGAGTAAAAGGCGAGTTTGAATTTCTGTATTTCTATATGCCCGTGTCAATCTTTTTAAAGATATATCATACCCGGTAAGCTGAATATGCACCCTTCCAGTAAGTACTAATTCCTTAAATTTCCGGTTATTTTCCGCATACTCAGTTATCATCCGAGCTGCTCCGTACAATTCCTCGCCAATACCGCAACCAAAACTCTGCACTACTATTTCTATTTCTTCTTCATCCGTTTTAGAAGAAACAACCAAAGGAATCGCCTTTTTCAGTATCTCTTCTTCTGCCTCATCAAACGAAAAGTATATCTGATGTTTTGACAAACGAGGAATCCTCAATTCTGCAGTAAAAGCATCATTAATGATTTTGAATAAATGCTTTTTGCCACACTTTACATAAGGCAAAAAGTACTTAGCTATGTCATCTATTTCCACCTCTTTTCTGCCTCCATCGCATTCTTTTTGTGCCAATATAAAGTAATTCATACTTGTTCTCTTGAAGACTTTATTCACCAAAGGAAGTTTATTCATCCATAAAAGAGGTAAAAATTCAGGTTTGTACTCTATTATAGGAGTATACATAGGAAACATAAAAGCTCGTAAAGGGTTTGCCCCTCTGGTTTCAATTATTCTTAATCCCTTTGATTTAACCAACTCTTCTAAGTAAAAGGCGGTCATAAAGTTCTCTCTACCCCTTTCACCGTCCTTTATATGTGTCTCCCATGGCTCCCACCATGGGGCATCCTCCCCTCTATCTTTTATTTTCTTTATTAGGCCTGCGGCATTAAAATAATTGGGGGTGCTTAAAATTATGAAACCTTTGGGTGCTAAAACTTCTTCTATCTGTCCAACCGCCCTTTGCGGAGAAAATACATGTTCTAAAACTTCTGTACATACAACAATATCTGCACTCTTTTTTAAAGGTAAATTTTGGATACTTCCTGTCATAAATCCTATATCTTGAGGATTAAAACTATGCAGCCTTGATAAATTAAAATAATTATCCAAAAGGTCATCAGAAATACCATATATTTTTTTCAATTCCTCTCTTCTTAAATTTATACTTTCCTTATCAGGTACGATTCGGGAAGCTTCAAGCGCTTTTTTCGAGATATCCAAAGCAAGAAGCTTGCTTTCAGGGAAACACTCGCTAATAACTCCTAAATTCTGGCCTAACCCCGAACCTAAATCCGCGATAAAACCTACTTTTCTCCTCGTTTCTTTTATCTTCTTCAGAAATTCTCTTAAAATTACCTGGGTATACGGCGCGCTTAAAAATGCTCCCGGATTTGTGAATTTTTTATAAAAATCTGTCCCACCATCCTGTTTATCTTCAAGCTCACCTTTCTCTCCATGGAATACTATTTCAGCTGATTCAATCAAAACTTTCTGTTTCCAGTCCTCTCCTAACATCTCTAACCGGGAAAACCCTTCTGTCAGGCTTGCCATTGTTTGCTCATCGACCATACCTTTAAATACAGTTTCCATAAACTTAATCTGCCCGCCAATCTCGTCTATATCATCAACAAAATACCCCCAGTCATAAAATTCTGCATCTCCGCTCATCCGTTTTTCTTTTAATTTGATATTTCTTTCCAAAATATTAAATATAAGATTCACGATATCTAAACCATGGAGTTTAAAGGATTCGCATATAGTTATAAAATTATTGCTTATCATCTCTACGTCTTCGCAAATATCTTTATTACCCTGCTTCTCTACAAGTTTTTTTAAAATTTCCGCTGAATACTTCAGCTCAATAAGGTAAAACAACGGCAAGATAATCCCGCGAATTAACAATTCTGCCTGCTCCCAATCTGTTTTTCGCAGACAAATTATTTTTAAAAAAACGGGCTCCATCAATTTATTTAAAACAAAAAGATGCTCTCTAAACTTTATCAAAAATTCTTCTACCCCTTCGTTAGGATAAAAATAATTAATCGGATTGTTTATCTCAATAAAACCTAATTCATCCGATGTAATTTCGGGCGCTAATTGAATAAAATTATCCTTCTTCCTCCAGCTATCAGGCGAATCCCTATTCTTTAACAGTTCATCCGGAGAAGCTAAAACTTTATTGTTTACACTGCCAACTAACAGATAACCTAAGCTGGCATAAATCTTATTAGCAAAAGACATGAAACCCCTTATATTCTCAGAAATATCCTTAAGCTGCGATGACGGCTCAGCTAATATACAGTTAATTTGCGCATGGATTGCATTTTCCACCAAAAACGACACCATTGCATATGCATTCTCAATATACTTTTTAGCCTCGCCTTCTTGTACTTTTCTCATCTCATAAAGCTGCTTCTCTGACATACTCTCAACACCTAATTCAACTCTGTAAAGCCCGAGAGATTTTAATCTTATAATCGCCTCTTCTGACCTTTTATTAAGCTCTCTCACTCTTGTTTGAATAGAGAATGTTAATTGCTCAAATAATTCGGGATTATTTTTTTGTTCCTCTTCCATTAAATCTATAAATTCAAATAACCAACTGGGATTTTGTAAAAAATCATCATCGTTTAATCCTATCCTTCGAATATGGGAATTCTTAAGCACATACATTATATTCTCAACAACCCGTTTGGAAGATATACTGCCTCTTAATTTAGGCGCAAAACAAAAAGCGCATTCTGCGTATGAACAGCCGTCCTGCGCATATATAGATAACTCATCATACGGCTGCGCCGCTTCTGGAGGATAATACCTCTTATTATATTCCTTACCATATGGCAAGATACTCGTAATTCTATGGAACTTATCCATTGAAACCGGTGGAAAACCGGATTTCCGGCGTTCTCTCTTATCCATAAGATATCTCTCCACAGGAGAAATACCCTTATATAGACGCTCTATGAATCTTTTCTTTATTTCATCCGGATTTTCCTCATATACCCCCTGACTATCTTTTACTCCATAAAATGATTCAATAATGCCTGCTTTATCCTCTAGATGTCCATTCACTATAATGTCCTTTTCGTCCCCTTTTGTTTTTATTTCCGCGATTATTTCAGTATTTTCAAGAACATTTTTTACCTGCCTTACTACCGCATCCGGGTTAGGTCCAATCGCAACTATTCTATTCTCAGCTTTTCCCCCAATAATACTGCCAACTTTCATAAATATGTTCTGCGGGAATATGTTATATCTATAATCCGAAAGTTCTCTACTGAGTCTTTCACCCGATAATTCAGCTGCATGAAAACTGGTTAAAGGGCTTATAAAATGACATTCTCCAAATTCAATATTAATCATCTCTTTTTTATTATTTAATTCCCTTCGCGATAAATTATTTTTGCAAAACTTATCCAACAGCGTGTCATAAGGGATTCTCAATAAAGAATCGGGGATTTTTTCAATATCGTTTCTCGCTATCAAGTTCACAACCCAGAGCAAAGTATTATCTACATCGCCCTGCATTACAATATCTACTCCTCCGGCTTTAATAAGATTAAACGGTTCAAAAATTCCTTTTCCGCCTAAAATAACAACTACTCCCGGGTCAATTATTTTAATCTCTCTTGCTAATCTAAGATTCACTGCAAGATCAAGTGTCGTTGTTGAAATACCTATAATATTGTAAGGCCTCTCTTTGCATGACTTCTTATAATACCTTAATTTTTTTAATAATGCCGTGGCACTATTGTAGAAATCAGTAGAGTGTCCCCCTTCTTTTAGAATTTCCGCAAAAAACAATATCCCGGGAGACTGATATTTTGCTACACCATCGTAATTCTGAATAAAAGCGACGTTCTGAGGCACTATTTTTTTGCCTATATCTTCTATCCCTCCATCGCTGTTGCTGCTATTTTTTTTCTTTATTAGTCGAAGTTCATTAAGAATTGCCCTCTTCTCTATACTTTCTCTGACGGTCTTAAGCGGCTTACCATGCAAAAAATCTCTAATCTCTACTTTCATAATATTTTTCTGAACTAAATACGCTAAGCAGCCTTGTTCGGCACGAGATAATATCGTCCATTTCTCTTCTAACGGCTCATCCTTATTGCTAATCAATATTTCTTTTACTTTATCAGCGTAAGCCTCATTCTCTTCGTTAACTCCAAAATACTTTTTAGAATACATCTCTTCCATACAAAGAGAGATATTAAAGGCCAACAAAATTTCCGTAAATACTTCCAGATATTTTTGTGGTGTTATATTCGCCTCCAAGCTATACCACTCATATTTCAGCTCACCCATAAATTTTATTATATATTTTGCTTCCTCTATCATCTCGTTTATATCATCATCGATTAATCTAAGGTTCCCTCTTCTAGATGCCCGCAAAATGGTTAACCGGGTGAAAATCTCTTCAATAGTTAATTTGAGCTCATTAAGAATATCCGCAAGGGACATTCTTTTTTCTTCCGTTCCTGTTTTAATAGCCATCTCTTCTTCTTCAAATTTAAGCTTACTTATTTTGTGTACTAGACTATCTATAAATGTTTTTTGCTCGCCCTCTGCCGGTTGGTATCCATGCTTGAGAATCTTTTGAATTTTAATCACACTTTGTTCTACTTTTATATCGGCACCGCCGTCATACCCCTGAGAATTAAAACCATTTTGTTTTTCAGAAACAGAAAAGCTTAATCGCGAGCCTGATACCGGCGGTTTAAAAGTAAATACCACCTCGGTATTTTTGCCTTTCCAGGTATCTGAATCACTATAAGAAATTTTAAGTTTATCCGCCATTATCTTCCATAAAGTCTCTGAAGTTACCTTCGATAAGATTAAATCTTCAATTCTATCCTGTCTTGTTATGATTGAACCGTTGTCACGCTGTGGCAATAAAAATCCATAACTTGACTTTTTTGATATAGAGTTTGCGGCAGAATTATTTAGGATTAAATCGAAAAATGTAATGATTGGTAAAACAAACAAAAGCATAAATGAATAAAAGGAACAATAGCAATCATAACCTTCAATTGGCGAACCTTTGTTTTTGCCGGACTTAGCAAACCAAGATGTATATAGAGCAAGAACAGTGACTTCTGTCGGAATAAAGCCCAAAATAACCAAGTTGGATATGCCGCCATCGGGATCAAGTCTATTCCAATCGGAATCTCCTCTTATATCCTGAATAATATCTAACAGATAGTCCGAATCTCCCCTTTTTACCCTTTCAGCTAAAATATATCTAATCTGATAAGCATTTTCTTCTGCTTCCATATCTAAATTATTTATTAATTCTAATATATCTTCTTTTTCTCTATGCAACTTTTCTCGTACTTTTTCTTTTAAAATATCTTCAAATATTTTTACTCTATTGTAAAATTCCTTAACTTTTCCTATCAAATCTTTTCTATCTATCCGCTTGAGGGATTGTTTTCTACCTCTCCTTGTTCCAACTGAAAAATAACCGTTATTGACTTTAAAATCCAATCCGGCCAAATTATTTATAAACTCTTCTATCTCTTCACCTGACATCTTTTCCATATCTTCTATTCTTTTACCCCCTTGTTCCATACTATTTATAAAAGCCCATATTGCCTGAATCTTGATATCTTTTCTTTCAATCTTTTCTTTTTCTTTCACGTCTCTCTTGGTTATTTTAAGATTGGAAAGATTCTCTATCTCAGGATATAAATCAAGAAATCTTTTTATATTTCCTTCATCTCCTGTATAACCCCAGTTCAACACCCCCAAATACTGCAAAACTATCGGGGCTACAACACCTGTGCCTGATAAATTTAATTCTCTGTTAATATTATTAAAATTTACTTTCTCCCCCAATTTAATGGTATCATATACTTTCCTTAAAATTATTAACTGTCTATCAGTTGGATTAGCTAAAAGTGACAGCATGGAAACAGCAAGGGATTTAGACACACCGCAGGATTCAATTATTGTTTTATTTATTGAGGATAGCACATAAATAGTATCCTTTATTTTATTACGATCTTCTACCTTTGTTATCTTCTCCAATCCAGCCAGCTCTTCAATTTTCTTTACCACTCTCAATTTGCCGGGAAATATATTTATACCGGCAATTTCTATCCTATTTAATGCTAACTCTACAGTCTCCTTATGCCTTTCCAACAAACTTTCTATATCATTGCTTGCATATACTACATGAGCAAACATTTTCTGATTTTTTCGCCCATCCGAGCCTCTCTTTATTATCTCAATAGCTTTATTTATCCTATAGTCACCTTCTTCTTTAATCCCCGCAGTTACTATTAATCTTTCACATAACTTTTCATTCAATCCTATACTTCCTTCTTTATTAATTAAATTTTCTAATCTATCTTCCTTTAACTCTAACTCAGATAAATTTCTATCTTCTTTTAACTCTAACTCAGATAAATTTCTTATCCTAATCAGCACTTGCTCTGAATTTTGAATTCTTTCTACTGCCGGATTAACAAAGTAATCCCCATTTTTATATTGAATAACTCCCGCGCTGCTAAGTATGCCTAACGACTTCTTTATAGTCCTTATCGGCATATAAAAAATTTGCGACGAGATATTTTTTTGTGTAAATTGATTCAAATTTTTATTAAAAATAACATCAAGAACTTTTAATGTTGAATGAGTCCACTCATTTTTTCTTTTTTTAGCTTGAAGCTTCTTATACTCACTCTCCCGCGTTAGTAAATTAACCCATTTATCTTTTGTAACTTCATTAATGAATTTCTCGTTAAATAGCACTTCAATAAACTTTTTGCTAAATAAATATCTATTAGATACCGGTCTATATAAAATACCCGCGTTTGTTAAATTACTTAGCAGAATGTTGATTTGCTTCTTATCGATATACTTATGTTCTTTTTTCTTAAACAGCTCAATTATTTTTTCAACATCAAAAGGTTCTTCTAGCCCAGTTATTATATCCATAAGAGTTGCTGCAAATTCTCTATCCCGGCCGGTAAGGAAATTGCCTTTACTTTTTGCTCCAATATTATCTTCATAAGTAAATTGATTAAATAGTTCTTCTTGCTTTAAAATTGTCCTATATTTATTATAGTAGCCATCTTCTATAAAGCCCTTTTCCTTTAACGCGTCCACAAAATCACTGCTTAACAAATAACGCCCCCGTACAGGAATATATAACACTTTAGCTTTCTCCAAAATAACCAATAGATGCTGAAAATGGTCTTTACTATATTTGTCCTTTAAAAAGCTATACCTATTTCTCAATTCTTCCGGCCTAAAAATAACCTCTTTTTTAACCGGCTCTAAAATGGTAAATAATAAATCTCTGTCCTGATTTGTCAATGATTTACCTGCTATACGGCTGCTTCTATATTCTATGCCTTCAGGATAAATAAATCTGTTAAATATCTCATTCATGCCCGCGACAAGAAGGCATAAATCAGAAAAAGTTTTCCCTCCATTTTCAACAAAACCGCCGTCGGTTTCAATTTGTTTCAAACAATCATTGATTGAATTGCGATTTTCTGTGCTTTTCGTATCCTGAGCAGCCTGCTTTAAAGCGTCTATACCAATACTGTCTCCCCCATCTTTACTGTCAAATTCCCTACCATTTCCATGTTTAAATAAATCTTTCACTGACCGGGAAGGATCATAGGTAAATCTCTGATATAAATCTTGCTCGATTTCTACTTTACGGATCCTAACCCAATCCGCGAAATACTCGGATATCTCCTCAGGAATTGTCCCCAATTCGCTGATTACCGCTTTTTCTATTTCTCTCGGCGTAAAAATAGGTATTGTAAAAATTTTATTTACTTTTCCATCCAGGGAACAAAGCCAGTCTCTATAATCAAATAACATAGCTATCAATTCTTTCAGACTGCCTTTTTTCAACTCACGTAAAGCATTAATCTTTATAAGTTCTGGTTCAAGGCCTTTCAATTCTTCTTCTGAAATATCTCTCCTTGTCTCAGTAATACGCTGGCATACTTCCTCATTTAATCTAATATCACCTTCAAATATACGAAAATCACCGACAATATATCCTGTATTTTTCCATAATCGAACCATTCGGCTTATAGTTAAAACCAAAATAAAATCAAATAGTCGCGTGCCTTCTCCTATCCCCAACTTGTCACCTTCCCAATCACGTAATATTTTCCATCCTTCATATTCACTTAGATAAATCTGCCTATAATTTTCTATATCTTCCCTAATATACATAGGATAAACTCTTTTTTCTCCGTCAACATATATTTCAACTTCCACATATTCAAAAACCTTAGGCCATGCATCAGCATCTACACCATATGCAATCTGCAAATTTTTAAATTCATCCTGTGCCGTGACGCGCAATCCCTCTGAATAATAGTGATTATCAAGAATTAAAGTCATTTTTTTCGTTTCTTCCTTATTTATAATTACAATTTCCAATTCGGAAACAGAACCTGCTCTCTCGGGTTCCGCAAATATCCCTGTGGAAAGAGGTTTAATCAAAATAAACACTTCGTGTAAACTTGAATGAAGATGTTTTAATAATTCACACAGAACTATCCTATTGCAAACCACTTGCTCGTAAACCTGCCTTTGCACATTATTATAATGATTAAGTTCGTCAATCCTAATAGGCGCGCATCTGTTTAAATGGATAAACGACCGCACGTGCCTATCATCGAAATTAATAACTAAATTAACTCTTTTCCCATTAATAGTCGATTGCCTTCTCATAATATTAGAAGGTGAATAGGGAAGAATGAATTCTCCATATTTAACGCTGAACAACCTGCATATTTTTTGAAGGTTTGAAAGATACATCTGCTTTAGTTCTGTTACATCCCGGTGCAAATAATCAGCGATAAGGGGCCAATCTTCAGTCAAAATTACACCAAGCGTTACCGGCCGCTTATCTGTATTTATCTCCCTGCGTAATAAGCCCCATACATTTTGCACCATTAGCAGCATCCGATAGATAAACAATACCTCTTCAATTTCATCTTGGCTAAAAGACTGGCGGCCGTTGTTATCATTTCTTTGGGGTAATTGCTCCAATATCTGAAAAGCATCGTTGTGCCGAATATCATACTTCACCTTAGATGCCCAGACAAAAGACCGCAGAATTCTTAAAGTATGTTTTGGAGTAAAAGCGTAAGGTAACTGGGGATTTTTACTCTCACGCTGTAATTCTGATAGAGGATACAAATTCAAGAAAACCTGCCCTAAATATTCATCCGTTGGGGAGTCTTGTTCATACACATATTGATGAAAAACTCTACTAATATATTTTGAAATCGGCTTTTCTCCATAGATGTATTTATGATCTATCATGAATATAGAAACAAGTTCTTTATCCTCACACCGTACCGGGCAGCGGAATCTCATGGTTTGGTTAATCACATCATCCACACAAAATCCTGCACGCTGCAGAATATTACGGACAATAATATATAACTCTCTACAATACTTTTCATCTTCCGGTGAACGCGGAACAATCAAAAATTCTATATCTGAACTCAATGTAAACAGATTCCGCGCTAAGCTCCCCAATACTTCTACACTGAATTTATTCCCAATTTCATTAGCCTCGTTATCCCTTGACTCATATT
The DNA here is from genome assembly GCA_048634245.1 of Methanosarcinales archaeon. Lineage (GTDB taxonomy): Bacteria > Omnitrophota > Gorgyraeia > Duberdicusellales > 4484-171 > Susulua. The sequence goes on from JAIWAR010000005.1 coordinate 48,101, forward strand.
CTTTAGAAAACTTTACAGTTTCTATCAAAATACCGACCACACTATCACTAAAATACCGGCATACCTCCTCTTCATTTATGCCTGCCGCAGGCATTGATTGATACTTTTCAAACAATCTCTCTCTGTGTTGTCTAATAGTGTTAATAAAATCACCTATATTGTTTTCCCTAACTACTTCCCCGCCATCGAGATCAAGTTTATTCCAAAAAGAATCATCGCTTAAAACAGAAGATACTTCTAGCCCCTCAAAAACATCAGCATCTTTATCTTCTAAATAATTCCTCAAATCATCCCAGTCAATTTTTCCTTCAATAAACTTACTTTTCTTTATAATAATTGCCAAATTTTCCAGCTCGTTATGTACTTTTTTCACCGTATTCAAATCAACCCCTTTACCTCTGTTGCCCATTTCGTTAATTATTTTTTTAAGAATAAAAGGATTAAGTCTTAATAATTCCCGGATAATTTTTACTCTTTCTTCCTCCGACGACTTATCTATCTTTAAAAATCCTATAATCTTCTCAGATTCCATTATATTTAATTTCAAAAAAGAATTCTCACTTCGATATAATTCGTTTAAAATCATCTCTATGTTTTCTTCAGAAACATTAAGGATTTTCGCGTAATATTTGGTGATTTCTTCCCAACCGTTAAGTGCCATCGAACTTTCTAATTTAGAAAAGTTGCCGTCATGAAATTCAATCCAGGGCGAAATTATTGCAAGATCATTTAAGTCATTTACTTCCCATTTTTTTAGCCATTTACGTATTTGTCCTAAATCTTCCTCAACCTTTTCTATCTTGCTTATTTTTTCCGCGTTTCTAAGAATCTCTAATTCTTGTCTCTTCCTAGATGAAAATAATTTCCGCACCCTTACTGCTATGCATAAAATAGTAAATATAGTAGCAATAGCCGCATATTCTTCTCCTCCTCCAGATATCCATTCACTAAAAGAAATAATAGCCGTGATGATTAAAATATGACTTAGTATTATTAGAAAAACTTCGACACTTTTAATCTTATTTATTAAATGGGTTATAATTTCAATTTTGTCATCTTCTTTGAGATTCTCCCCTCCATCTTTTTGTCCAAACCTTGCCCGCTGCCATAGATATTCCCACCCGGCATCAGTATTATTTTTATTTTCAGAGATTTTTTTGGCTATACCTGCTATTAGAATGCCGTAGGCATATTCAGAAAAGCTATCGTGGAAATTCGCGACTCTATTCATCAAATCTCCATATTTAAAAAACAGGTTTCTCGTCTTGCAAAATTCTCTTGCCTTTTTTTCTTGAATAACCGAATCACGCTCAATAGCCAACTCTTTTCCTTCAAACCTATATCCTTCGCTGTCATTGTATTCATTTCTAGACTTCAGTTCTTGCCCCCATTGTTGTGTTGAAATCTCTTCCCAAAACATGATGCTCTCCATGCCTCCATCCCGCCTCAAATAATACTTACGCCGAGAATCTGTAATAATAGAAGCATTTTTGAAGGTCAATTCAAAATCAACTTCATAAGTATCCGGGGTTAAACCTTTTATCTTTTTTATAAAATATCCCGTTTCCGGTTCATTTAATCGCTTACGCCATTTATTAATTGATAATGAAAGGATGTGGGAACTATTTACATTTTTGGCTCCCTCTTTGGCAAAACCAAACAGCGCTTCTCTAAACAAAGCTCGCCCAATTCCTTTCTGCCAATACTTTTCGTCTACATCCCAATTGTAAATTGTTCCGCTCTCCCAACTTTTTAATATCCTTACCGATATATAACCAATTACTTTTCCATCTTTTAATGCTACCCACCCCTCATCACGGAATTGTTGTCTACGCTCCTTCTTATACACGCTTAAAGATTCTACTTCTTCTTGCTCGCATTTATCTACTTCTTTGATTCTTACCTCAGGAATCATTATATGCGGGCGCCAATTTTCTATAATCTCAACAACCTCACACTGCTCTGAAAGCATAAAGCCTAATTTCTTAATATAGAATACCAAGGTTTTAGCCCAATTCTCTTCATCGATAACATCATTAATTACCTGGGTATAGGGGATTTTGAACGTTTTAATTTGAGGAAAGATTTCTCCTAAAGCTTTAAGCCGCGCTTTATATAAAAACTCATAATTACTCTTCTCTTCCAACCCTCTAAACAGCAACCACGCCTCGTTTTCATGGAGTTCTGCGCCACCATAAGCAATTAATATTTTATCTCTAAATATTGCTTCATAGTAACGTTTAACACGGCGTTGCTGCCTTTTTCTGACCCATGCTTTTTCAGTAAAACAAACCCATTTAAAATCATTCCCCAGTTCTTGAGAATAAACGTTTATAAAAAAAGCCTTTCCCCAATTAAAAATTATTTTCTGTCGAGCCATCTCTATACGAAAAAGGAAACACAACTTTATATTTTCCAAAAGATCACATAAAACAACTGAAGGGTCATCAAGCATCTCCAATAGGCAATCTTTTTCTTTGGCGAATATGATGGCTTTCCCATCTTCAGCTTTTTCAAAGAATTTGACTATATCTTCTTTGGAAACATTCTTACCCGAACTACAAATAGCAGGAGCCTTAAGCCGTGGATAAACTTTATGATTTGTTAGTTCTCCTCCATCCTTAATTTCTTTACTATCCCAATGCTTCCATCCGGCCATAATCTCATCAAAAACCCGCCAATTAACCATTACGCCTTGGTTGATTGATCTTAATATGCCTGTACTTTGTTTATACCTATTTATAATGTCTTTGTTGAAGCCGCCTATTTGAGCCTTTTCCATATTGCTCATTTTCCATAACAAAGCAACAAGCTCTATCTGAAAATTTAATGAAATTTTTCGATAAGAACTGTCCTCTTCGATGCCCTTATAACTACTCCTAAATTCAAATATCGTCTTAGATAACACATTTATTTCGGTTAACAATGTTTCCATTGATTCCGGAACTTTTCCTCTGCCAAAATTAGGCAATTTAAACAATCGGCCTCCGTCATGATTGTTTGGGGAATCCGGTTTAATTCCCCTGCTATGTTCGTGCTTACAGGTTAACGGGATATGCAAAGCCTCCCCCCGACCAAAACACATCATTAATCCCGCGTTCTGCTTATACCTATATATAAGGCCAGTTGCAAGATTGCCTTCCTGTATTTGCTCTATCCGGCTTAAGTTGAATAGCAACCGAACAAGCTCTATCTGCAGGTCTGAAGAAAAAATACCAAATACAGCCATATTTTCCAATTCTCTTTGACCACCGTCTGAATTCAATCTAATTCCTGCAGGTTTAATCTGTATCACGTTAAGAGCATGCCAGTATTCAAAGCCACCATAAGGAACATCTTCTTTAACTATCAGCCCCCTGCCTTTCATCCAATTGACCCATCGACTATCTACTCTCTCAATTTTTAAAGGAACCTGAAACCCTTGAGAAAGCATTTCTATCTCGATGCGCTCACCGTAACTATCCAGATACTTTTTAACATCCTTCCCGGCTAAAGAACTATAGTTTATAATAATACCCGCATCAGGATTATCCGGATTAAGATGGTCTATCCCCTCCTTAATTATTTCCCGGATAAGACCGGTTCCCTTATAAGGATCATCAACGGCAGTATGTTTATTCTCTTCCCATGGCGGAGTAGGAATATAAGGAGGATTAACTATTATTAAGTCTGCCTGAGGAGGCAGCGTGCTAATACCTTTACCTGAATGAGGCTCCAAGATAACTCCATTCGCTTTAAGATAAGGTAAAATATTTCTTTTTGCCGCCATAAGAGCGTAAACACTAATGTCAGTAATCATCATTGTTTCCAAACTCTGCATGTGCTGGACACACGCCGTAGCAATATGCCCTCCGCCTGTACCCACTTCAACCGCTGTTTTAATGTCGGTTCTGTCAAATATACCGTTTTCTTTAATTACCTTGTGCAAGTAAACCGTATCGATATTTGTTGCCCAGACATCTTTATCAATACGATTATCGTGGTTAGTGACAGTATTCATAAATTCCGTATACCTTGCTCCGCGCATGTAGAGCATTAAAATCCTGGTAAGTAGTTCTCCGGAAAAATGTTTAGCAATATAATTATCCGGAAACATAAGGCGGCAGCTTGGAATATCAATAATATATTCAAGCCGTAGCTTCGAATAATCCACACTTCTATCTTTACCGTGTACGCCTGAATTATCTAAAACTTTATATAGAGTAAGTGTCTCCAAATCATCGCTCATCTTAATATATAATTCTATACGTCTAGTAGTACTTAAATCAGCTACAGGAAGATTCGGCAAAAACACCAAAATATTTGCCTCCTTAATACATTCCGCGAGGGTACCTAATTTATTAAAAGTACTTATAGCACGAGGATAATCGTTTTCAAAAATACTTTGAATTTCATGCGCAGTTTGTGCTGCTTCTTTATCCACACCGCCATCTTTATTATCCAAATCACCCATAAAATGCGCGCCGATTGATTCTTTATTATGAGCTAAGGCATCATCAGCAATAAGTTTGGCAGCAGTCAAAATATTTTCTATCTCAGCCTTCTCAAC
>JAIWAR010000006.1:0-35594 GCA_048634245.1 Methanosarcinales archaeon
GCAGTTTGTTCTTTCGCTCATTATTGTTTATCGGGAGCAGGGGAACCTGAAGTGGCAAACCATAAGCAAAAGAATGTGGTATAACAGGCCTCGTGATCCTAAGACAGGTGAATCTAACGATTGGTTACTTTAAAGCTACCTCAACTGCCGTTGAACCATTATCAGAGAAAAAAACTTTAGTTAAGCTACCCGGGGCAATAGCAACAATTTTTTCTGCCAGCTTAATTGCCGGTTTATGAGTAAACCCGGCGAATAAAACATGTTCGAGAGAGTTTAGCTGATCTTTGATCGCCTTCTTTATCTTAGGGTGGTTATGCCCATGAATATTGCACCACCAGCTGGATATAGTATCATAGTAACACTTACCTTTCCCATCATAGAGCTTTATCCCTTTTGCTCTCTCGATTAAAATCGGGGGAAAGCTTTGGCAATCCTTCATCTGAGTGTAAGGGTGCCAGATGTATTTTAGGTCTTTTTTTAACCAAGTATTCATTTTGCCTGCCTACCTATTCTTGTAAAGGCTATCTAAAGGGCTCTTGGGAGCATTAGCCATGCCCTTTAATACATGAGTATAAATCATGGTTGTCTCCACATGTTTGTGGCCCAAAAGTTCCTGTATTTCTCTTATGTTGATTCCGTTCATCAAAAGATGAGTAGCAAAACTATGCCTTAACGTATGTACGGTTGCTTGTTTGACGATTCCGGCATCTCTTACTGCCTTTTTGACCGCCTTTTGTATTGAACTCGGGTCTATGTGATGACGCCGAACTTTTCCGCTTCGCGGATCTACAGAAAGTTTGCTTGAAGGAAAAACATATTGCCAGCTCCATTCTTTGGCAGCATTTGGATATTTTCGCATAAGCGCGTCCGGTAAAAATACCTCACCGTAACCTGAAACCAGGTCTTTTTCATGAATTTTTTTGATTTTTTTTAAATGTTCTCTCAAGGGCTTTATAACCGACTCTGCAAGCATAGTTGACCGATCCTTATCGCCTTTCCCGCTTCGGATAAATATTAAACCATTATCAAAGTCGATATCGCTTACTCGCAGCCTTGCTGCCTCAGTTAAGCGCAAACCGGAACCATAAATTAACTGAGTCAACAAAATATAATCACTTCTTGTATACTTTAATAGCTTCTGAACTTCTTCAGGGGTTAATACGACCGGAAGCCGTTGCCCGCGTTTTGCTCTGACAGTTTGATCAATATCCTTAACTTCTATTTTTAAGACGTTTCGGAATAGAAACAAAAGCGCGTTAAATGCTTGATTTTGAGTCGATGACGATACTTTTTGCTTAACAGCAAGATGAGTAAGATAATCTGTTATATCTTTAGAACCCAAATCTTGGACACGGACATTCTTTCTTCTAATATTATAAAGGTAAACAAAAAAACGTTTTACCCAATCAATATAGATTCGTTCAGTTCCGTAAGAATAATATTTAAGCCGTATTGCTTCATGGACTTTCTTTATGATACTTGAACTTTCCTCCGGGAGGTTTTTTTGCTTTTCATTCTCAAAAACACAGGTTTTATTATTCTTTTGAAAATATTTAACAAAAAAATTTATTGCTTCTTCAGCTTGCTTTATCTTCCAACCTTCCACATTAGAACCACAAAGATGGTTAAGAAAACTATTAATTTTAGATTCTTTTGATAAATCATCATAATCTTCTACGAAAGCTATATATTTGCTCGCCCAATAACCATAAAAAGGGACTTTTTTTTCTACCACAAATCTATTAGATATTAAAAATTGCTGAAATTCGGGCAATAAATCATTAACCATAAATTTTCCTACAATATTACAAAATAACCACATTATACGGAATCAGTATTTGTCGATATTATAGACAAAAAGCGGAACATTACAAGGGTTTTATTATGAAATATCTAAAAAACATGCTATAATAAAGCCCTTTACACGCATAATGTAGCGTCCATATATTAATTGTTAGGCATAAATAAATATGATAAAAACATATAAAGACCAATTTGGTTTTTTGCCTCTGAAAACTAATATTGTTTTTGAAAATGGCAAAATAACGACGCTTGATACTTTTGATGGAACCATTAAGAATTTTTCTAAGTATTTTGATTCATTTGGAAGCTTTAACCCAGGATTAGAAATGTACAAATTATCTCCGACACATAAAATATTCTTAGATGATTTAAACGGTTATAATGAAATAAGACAAATTAGACTTAACGATGGAGGGTTTATTATTCAACTAATAGCCTATATTTTTGGAATTAGAGCTCAATTTCACGACTGGTGGTTTGACTCAAAGATACCTTGTAAACGTACTCACAACATACGTTTTGCCAAAAAAACCCTTTCGGAATTCATTACTCACTCTTATGTAACATGGAAGAGCTGGCCAGAAAATATTAAAAAATTATTTACGAATATTCTTTATATGCATTCTCGCTTTAATTCCTGTCATTGGGATTGGGAAAAATTTACAGTAAGCTACATGGTTTTAGATTCCTGTTATAAATGTTCTAAAGAATTGCTTGGAATCAAAGCCAAAAACCATCAAGAAAGAATTAATACTTTATGCAAAACATTTAAACTAAAAAAGGAATCTAAAAATATTGAAAGAATTGTGGAACTTAGAAATCAATTGTTTCACGAAAGTTTATGGAGTAATGAACGTCCAGGAACTGCAACAAAAGATGACGCTTTTACACAAACATATAACCTTTGGCGTTTTAATCATAGACTAATAATGGCATTAACAGGCTTTAAAACTGACTATATTAAAAGTTCTTGGAGTTGCTTGGGACGTTATTGTTTATAATTGCCTAACAAGGCAATTCAGTGGACTGTTTACCCGCGCCACTTCGCTCTGCAAGCATCAGTCACTAATTTCTATGTTAGACAAAATAAAATAATATTAATCTAGTTACAATTGCAATTTAGCGGAAAGAGGAGGTAATTATGTGGGTTTTTGGCTATGGATCGTTGATGTGGGATGAATGGGAAAAAGAGTTTAATGGAATCCGCCACGACCAAGCACGACTTGATAATTACCGTAGAAGTTTTAATAAAAAATCTACTCGAAATTGGGGTACACGAGAGAATCCAGGACCAACTCTAGGATTAGAAAATGGTAGTCATTGTATGGGTTGTGCATTTGAATTTTCCAATGACCAACAAGCGGTGATTTTGGATTACTTACGAAATCGAGAAGGGGCTAGTTTTTGCTTTAAAGAACTTCCAGTAGAATTAGAAGATGGGAGAAGTATTCAAACTTTTACTCCAATCAATGACCAATCATCAACAACCTATATTGGAAATATTGATCTTGAAGCAAGGGTTGAGATGGCGAAAAATGCAATTGGTTCCGATGGAGAGTGCATTGATTATGTCACAAATATTCACAATAAATTAAATGAATTAGGTATAAGAGATCCATATGTAAGTGAATTTTACAATGCTATACACACAGTTTGATTATAAAATAAAAATAATTGTCTAACAATGCGCTGCAGCGGATTTTACTACGCGGCTTCGCCGCTCCGTAAAACCGCTGAGCTTAAACGTTAGAACAGAAAATGAATCATGAAATATAGTTATAAAATATCACCATTCAAAACATTCGACTCGGACAGGTTCAATGAACTATTCCCAAAACACATGTCATTACAAAATAATAATAGTGAATTGTCTGTAATTGTTGAATCGGAAAACACAGACGAAAAAGAAATTTTTAGTGAATTACAACAAGAATGCGATCGCGTTTTTTTTCTTACAAGCGAAAGTCTAAACCCTAAATTTGAGTGGGAAACAAATCAAAATGGTACTACATCCAGTCAGTCATCTATTTCTTGCCGCATAAATACAGTCAACGCTGTGCCTCAAAATACCACCTTACAAGACTGGACATCATCCTTAGCTATTCAACTAAGGCTTTGGGGATTAGCCAAATCTAGCGGCTTACCACTAACCGCAAGAATAAACATACTGTTTCAAATCATAGAAATTTTTTATCCTGAGACAAACAATCCAACTTATTACCCTGTATACTTAGATATAAGCAAGTCACCACATCCTCGCACAGAATCATTATTATTAAGAAACCTGGTTAGCCATGGTGGAAAAGATATCACTTCTTCTCAACTAAAAAACTATTGTCAGTTTCTGGGTATTCCAGAAAATTTTCATAATCCTATAAATTCAAAATGTATTAAAGTCCTTAAAAATCGCATAAACATTGTCGAAAAAGAAGCTCATAAAGTTATTAATGAAAAAATAACATTAAAAGAAGAGTTCTAACAACTTTATGCAGTGGACATTTTCGCTACGCGAAAACGCCGCTGATTTCGAGTGTTAGAACTTATAAAAATAAAAAAATATGGTATAATATTTGTTATATGAAAGTAAATCGGAATAAAATCTATATTGGTAAAGTACCGAAAAATGAGGAAGGTTTTGCAAAAATATCTCCCGCAGAAAGAATTTCTTTTATGTGGGAACTTACGGCTGAATTGTGGTCATTAAGGAAATCGCCATATGTTGAACGAAGATTACAAAGAAATGTTACAAATTTTATTAAACAATGAGGTGAAATTTCTCATTGTTGGTGCATATGCTATGGGTGCATATGGTTATCCTCGCGCCACAGGGGATTTTGATATATGGGTAGAGGCATCTGTTGAAAATTCAAAAAAAATATACAGATCTCTTTCTGAATTTGGTGCCCCTCTATCCGACATAACCGAAAAAGCCTTTACGGAAAAAGGTATAATTCTTCAAATAGGAGTCGCTCCTCGCCGCATTGATATAATTACACATATTGATGGTGTAATTTTTGAAGAAGCCTGCAAAACAAAAGAACTCATAGAAACCGAGAGCCTCAAAATACCATTCATATCAAAAGAGAATCTTATAAAAAACAAACAATCCACCGATAGGGAAAAAGATAAAATAGACGTTAATTATTTGAAAAAAAATAAAAATGTCTAACAAGCCAATCCACCTGACCTACATGGAATAATCAACGTCGTTGCAGGGGCCGTTTGATAAAATATAATTGGATAAATAAAAACACAGAAATCATGGGGTCAGATCTTGCAATATAACATTTAGTTTACTGTCCTTGTTTGGCTAGGAAATGTTTTAAACAATAAAATGTAACAATGCAAGGCCTGCCCCCATTAATTTTTCATAACAATTCGCTCCACACTGACTGATACTTGCACCCCCGAGGGTGCAAGTATTCACCGGGCTTGAATCCTACTTAATATTTTACGGGCTATAGGGAGGAAAATTTTATGTAACTCGTTTACATCTTTAGTATAAGGTAAACTTCCTAAAATCTTCTGACCGCTCATTGCTTCTATTATCTTAGGGTTATCTTTTAGAATTATATTATTCTCTTTATTACTTAGACTATTAAATACAATACCGGCTATTTTCATCTTTCTTGCCTTAAGAGCTTCTATAGTTAAAAGAGTATGGTTAATCGCTCCTAGCTTATTACCTACTACCACCACAACAGGAAGTTTTAATTCTTTAACTATATCCACGACTAATCTCTTTTTATTTAAAGGAACTAAAATTCCGCCTACCCCCTCAACTACCACAAAGTCAAAAACTCTTTGAAGGGATTTAAAGCTTTTTTTAATCTTATTTATATTAATATTTCTTTTCTCCAGAGTGGAAGCAAGATGAGGCGAAGACGGAAATTTAAAGGTATAAGGAGAAATATCCGAAAGATGGCCTCTTAACTCTTGTTTTCTCTTACCGATTAGCTTTAAATGAAAACTAACATCTTTGGAAAACCCCACAGAGCCGGTCTCAATCCATTTCTGGGTTATAACTTTATACCCGCTATCATCTAGAAACTTAGCCAGCAACCCGGTTACAAAAGTTTTACCTACTCCGGTATCTGTTCCGGTAACAAAAATCCCTCTCATGCTCTACCCCGGCAAAAAAATATCTGATATGTAGCTATTATACCCTTTCCGCCTGAGGCGGATCCGCCTTTTCGGCCTGAGGCTGACCAGCCTTTGGCTGGGGCGGAAAACCTCTTCTTATAAATCTCCTCCATTGAGGCTATTCTGCGAGGAGTCCAAAAGATTTCTCCTCTTAAACCGTCACCTCTTGTCCCAGTGCATCTCAAGTTCTCTAACAAATCTAATAGAGAGCTGTAATTCTCGTTATAAATCTCTTCTTTTACTTCAACCTCACTAAAAATACCTTTTAATATTTTCTCTATTTCTTCCTTGTTTAAAAAATTGCTAGCACTTATCGAAAGAGGCTTGCCGAGAAACTCCTCTAGGCAACTATGCAGCTGGGAAAAAGTCTTGGGGCCAAAGGTAGAAAATAAAATAGTACCTTTTTCACTAAGGACTTCCTTATACCTTGTTAAATCTGATTTTAAATCTTGAAACCACTGGAAACTAGCATTAGAACTTATGAGATCAAACTCTTCTTCTAGATTAAGGCTCTCAGCGTCAGCAACAATGAATTCTACTTCCTTTTCCCCTAGCTTCTCCTTTGCAACTTTCACCATCTCAGTTGATATATCTACAGCTTTTATCTTAGCTTTTGGAAATTTATCGCTGAGGAGCTTGGTATAATTTCCGGTTCCGCAGCCAATATCTAAAATACTTAAGAATCCACTGGTACTGACTTCTTTAATAAGCATAGAGGCGCAAAGGTTTTGAACCCTTGAATGCTGATCATAAGCCTGAGCATATTTTGAGAAATTTTCTTCTATTATTTTTTTATTTACCATATATACTTACCTAAATCAACTTCAAGAAAAGGAATATGCCCGCTATTTTTAATAGCTATAAATTCCGCTCGGGTTGAATTTTTGATGCTTCTGGCTTCTTTAATCGGCGCTATTTTATCAGCTTCTCCGTGTATAATTTTCACCCTTTCTATCCTATCTAGCTCTTTAGGCTCTATCTTGGTTCTTCCCAAATAATCTAAGGCCGCGAATAAATATTCTAAATCAAATTGCTCACAGTAACTCTTAAATAAATTTTCCTTAAACCGGCTTAAGCTTATCTTTTTAAAAAAACACCGGGCATAGAATTTATAGAGATATCCTTTCTTACTTTTTTTAAGAAGCTCTTTGATTACAGCTATTTCTTTTTCCTTATATTTTTTCCTTACACTAATTAAAATAAGTTCATCTATTAAATCCTTATGCTTTAAGGCAAACTCAACCCCTAAGAATCCGCCTAAAGACCAGCCGAACAAAGACACCTTGGCTATCCCCTTATCCCTCAATACGTTAAGAAGGCTCTTTTCAAAAGTAAAAGGAGAAAAATTAAGGGGCAAGAGATAATTAAATTTCAAATCCAAAGAATCAAAAATCCTATAGTCAGCAGCCCAGCCGGGAATAAGCACAATGGCTTTCTGATATCCTCTATCCAAATATTTAAAAATTGCCTCTCCCATATTTTCTCAACAAGAAAAATAGTTTATCCCTGCAATTTTTGAAGAGAAATAGCCCCGCCTTGGCGGGGCGTAGCTTGCTGATTTCGATGAAAAATTGCAGGGATAAACTTAAACATGCTTTAACCCGCCAATAACTAAATAATTGCAATTAACCATTGCTTACTTGCACTATGTCTTTAATAAATCTTTCTAACACCTTTTTTGAATGGTAATAAGTTAGTGAAAATCTTAATCTGGCCTCGCCTTTTGGCACAGCAGGCGGCCGTATCGGAAGAACCCAATACCCTTTTTCCTGAAGCGCTCTGCTCATATCAACCGCTTTTTGACTATCCCCGATGATTAAAGGCACTATCTGGGATGAACCTCTTACCTTAAATCCTAATTCCTGTAATTTTTTACGAAAATAATCAGCATTATTAAGAAGTTCTTTTCGACGATACGACTCATCCTTCACCAACTTTAAGCTAACCAAATTAGCGGCTATTATTGAAGGAGGAAGAGCTGTAGAATATATAAAGCTTCTGCAGGCATTTATTAAATATTCCACTGTCTCCGAAGTTGAAGCCAGGTATGCTCCGAAACTGCCCAAAGCCTTACTAAAAGTACCCATTATTAAATCGACCTCTCCGGCTAAAGCTTCTTCTTCAACTACTCCGGCTCCATTCTTACCAAATATACCTGTAGCATGAGCTTCATCCGCCATTAATTTACAATTATAGCTCTTTGCTAACCCAACCAATTCCTTTAAAAGCGGCCTATCGCCATCCATGCTAAAAACTGTTTCAGTTATTATTAAAGCTTCTTTAAACTTAGCTCTTTCTTTTTTAAGCAGTTGCTTTAGATGGCCTGGGTCGTTATGGGAAAAACGAAAACATTTTGCTCCCGACAAAATTATTCCATCAATTATGCTGGCATGATTTAGTTTATCCGAAAAAATAGCATCTCCCCGCCGGCAAAAAGCGCTTATTATCCCTGCATTAGCCTGATAGCCGGAGTTAAATACTAAGGATTTTTCCTTACCTTTAAAACGAGCTACCTCAGCCTCCAACTCATGGTAAATATCTAAATCGCCGCTCAAAAGCCTTGAGGCTGATGACCCTACGCCTAATACATCTACTGTCTCTTTTAAAGCCTTTTTTAATTCGGGATGAGTACAAAGGCCCAAATAATCATTAGAAGAAAAATCAATGAATTCTCTGCCTTTTGAATATCTTAACCCATCCCTTCTAAAAGCCGCCGGCTTTAAAGTTCTCAATAGATTATCTTGTTCTCTCTTTTGTAAAAATTTTTCTATTCGTTCCATAACTTCTTTATTTCTTCTATAAGCTTATAATCTGTGGCAATATCTCTTCCTTTAACCGTTAAGTATCCGCCAATAAGCATTCCGTTAGCTCCCCCCATAAACCCTAACCCTTGAAAATCTCTTAAAGCACTCTCTCTCCCGGCTGCAATCTTTATAATTTTATCCTTTAAAATTATCCTAAAAATACATATTGTTCTTATAATATCTCTGCAGGCGATTGGCTCTAAAACTCTAAGGGCTGTGCCTTTTATCGGAACCAGAATATTTATCGGTACTGAGTCTACATCCAGCTCTTTTAAAAGAACAGCCATGTCAATTCTATCCCTCCACTCCTCACCCATACCAATTATCCCACCACTGCACACTTCCAAACCGCTACTCTTAGCAGCTTTTATTGTATCCACTCTTTCCCTAAAATCGTGGGTTGAAACAATTTGTTTATAGAACCGGGAAGAGGTTTCAATATTATGATGGTATCGCAAAAGGCCGGCTTGTTTTAATTTCTTTAGCTCTTCTCTTCCTAGGGCGCCTAAAGAAACACAAACAGCAATACCAACTTCTTTCTTTATTTGAGAGATTACCGAAGCGATTTTCTCTATCTCCCTGATTTTTAAATAATTTCCACTAGTGACAATGCCGAATTTCTTAGCCCCGATACTTTTTGCCCTCCTGGCAGCCTTTAAGATCTCTTTGCTTTTTCTTAGGGGGTAAGTAGCTATACTGGTAGAATGATGAATTGACTGAGCGCAGAATTTACAATCTTCGCTGCAGTAGCCGGATTTAGCATTTAGAATGCTGCATAACTCAAATTTAGAACCTAAATAATCTTTTCGAGTTTTATTAGCCAAGGAGAGTAACTCCGGCAAGGGTAATTTTAGCAAGGAATTTACTTCTTTTCTATTCATGCTTTACTTATCTTACTGGAAAACATCCTCTATCGGAATTGTCACTCATTCTATCACTAAAGGTTTACAATTGCAATTACCGAGGCCCTTTCAAGACGGATGTTTAAGCCTGGCTTCAACAATTTTTAAATAATTAAGTATTATGTCTCTGGAGTTCGGGGGAGGATTTGGTGATATCTCCGGCGGATATCTTTTCAATTAAGCCTGAGTCACAGCGTAGAAGTAAATACCCACTTTCATCTATTCCTATAGCTTCGCCTTCTATCGTTCTATTAAAAACTTTTACCTTCACCATTTTACCCCAAAGAAAACAGAACTGCTCCCACTCTTTAAGCAGGCTGGCGAAACCAACACGCTTAGCCCTGCGATAACAAGCCTCTATTTCTTCAAGTATTCGCTTGGCAATTTCTACCTGTGATACTTTTTTCTTTGAATTAAGGAATAAAGATGTCGCCTGAGGTAGCAGGTCTCTTGTATTAACATTAATCCCCACCCCCACTACTACAAAACGAATTCTATCGGTCTCAGCATTCATCTCACATAATATCCCGCCTAATTTTTTTCCCTTAAGAAAAATATCATTGGGCCACTTCACTGAACATTCTATTCCGGTAGCTTTTTTTATGCCCTGAAGACAACCTAAAGCAATAAGCAGGGTAATTTGAGAAACCTCCCGGACGAGAAGAAAATGAGGCCTTAAGAGCAAAGAAAAATAAATTCCTCCCCGAGGAGAAATCCATTGCCTTTGTATCCGGCCTCTTCCTTTCTCTTGAGCCTGGGCAAATACTACTGCGCCTTCAGCCGCCCCCTCTAAACCTAATTGCCAGATAAAATCCTGAGTAGAGCCCATAACTTCTTTATAATGGACTTCCTTTCCTACAAAGCGGGTATTTAACTTATGCTGGATTTCCCAGGGATAAAATTTATCGGGGCAGGAACTAAGTTTATATCCCTGATGGGGAACAGCTATAATCTCATAACCCTTATCGGTAAGCTTACCTATATGTTTCCATAAAGCCTGCCGGCTAATCGCAAGTTTTCCGGCTAATTCCTCTCCCGAAGTATAATTTTCCTTTCTTTTTAACTCCTCAAGGATTAGATAATCTAAATTCTTCTCTGGTTTTACCACTATAATTTCTTTTTTACAACTTCGGCACATCTTTTACCGGATAGAAGCATTCCTCCGAATATAGGGCCCATTCGTGACGCGCCAAATACGGCATTTGCAGCCATCCCGCAAACATAAAGCCCGGGGCAGACTTCTTTTGTATTATTCACAACCGTATTTTCCGCCGCCTCAGCCCACATAGATTTCTCACCCAATATTTTTCCTGTTTTTGTTTTTAGTTTCAAACCGGATTTTCTTTCTACAACCTTTACAACCTCGCAAGGGTGCCCCGTTGAATCAACAACAACTTTTGCTCTTATGGTTAAAGGATCAACATGTAAATTAGCAATTTCCACGGTAGTCCAATTAATTACCAACCCGCAAACCCTCTTTCTTTTAACCATAACATCCTCAACTGCAACGGTATTAATTACTGTTACCCCGCTATTTAGGGCATGGTAAGCCAAAGAGCTTATGCATTCTATAGAATCAGCCAGGTAGTAACCTTTTTTGTATCTTTTAGTTCGAACACGAAATCCGTCTAACAGCTTTTTTCCCTCTTCCTGAACTACTATTTCATTAAATAGCATACCGCCGCCCCACATGCCGCCGCCGATAGAAAGCTTCTTCTCAAAAATAACAACTTTTTTACCGGCATTTGCTAAATAGTAAGCGCAAATAAGTCCTGACGGCCCTGCACCGGCAATAGCAACATCAACGTCTAAAGCTTTTATTAATTTATCTTTATATGATTCAATGATAGCTTTTGAAATAGTTACCTCATCTAACATGGCTACTCCTTTTTTTGATTATAAGTAATATCGAATTCTGCCTTATATTTTTAATGCTCCGGTAATTCTTATTTTTTGTCTGAGGCAATAACAAAAATTGCATTTAATGCAAATAGGTTGGGTAGAAATCGCAGAGTTTTTTTCTTGCCAAGATAGAAAGCATCAATGATATTAATATTCTTCTCGACGCAAAAATCCTGAAAATCGCTTATACTTAAAAAATGCACATTTGGCGTATTATGCCAATGATAAGGCAAAGAAGCTGTTATGGGAACTTTTCCTCCAAAGAAAATCCTTAGACGGGCCGAAATATAGGTAAAATTAGGAAACCCGATTATGACTTTCGTGCCGATACGCAAAGCTTCGTTAATTACATGATCAACTTTCTTAACTTCCTGCATACTTTGATTCAAAATCACATAGTCAAAACACTTATCAAGATATCCTGAAAGACCACTCTCGATATCACCGTGGAATACACTTAATCCTTTTTCAACGCACTTATAAATCGCTTCTTCATTCAACTCTATCCCTTGAGCTTTAATCTTTTTTTCTTTAACCAAAAAAGAAAGAAGGGCCCCGTCTCCGCACCCTAAATCTAAGACTTTCGAGCTAGGCTCAATAATTTTATAAATGATTCTGTGATCCAGACTTGTCTTATCCATTTTTTAAAGACTCCTGGGTTTTCTTCAAGAAATGCTTAATCAGCCGTGTCTGTTCGTCAACTTCAAGCAAAAATGCATCATGCCCATACGTTGATTTTATCTCACAATAAGTTACGTCTGCGTGCTGCTTTTTAAGCTGATGCACAATCTCAAGAGATTGATATGCCGGGTAAAGCCAATCGGACTTAAAGGCGATTACCAGAAATCGTGTATCGATTCTATTGTTTTTAGCGCCGAGTTTTCCTTCGGACAAATCAAAGTAATCCATGGCCTTGGTGATATAAAGATAAGAATTGGCATCAAATCGCTTTACAAAGTTATCGCTCTGATAGTGCAAATAGCCTTCAACCTCAAAGTCGGTTTTAAAAGTAAAACTATAATTTTTATCTTTCAGCCTGCGGGAAAACTTATTCTCCATAGATTTATCACTCATATAAGTAATGTGGCCTATCATCCGGGCAACTGCAAGCCCTTTTTCGGGCTGTTTTTCTCCGTAATAATTTCCTTCTGCCCAATCGGAGTCAGCCATTACCGCCTGCCGGCCTACTTCATCAAAAGCAATTTGCTGTGGAGAATGCTTTAGCGTTGTCGCAACAGGAATTGCTGAATGAACCATCTCCGGATAGGAAGCAACCCATTGTAATACCTGCATTCCCCCCATAGAGCCGCCGCAAACAGATAAAAGCTTAGAAATCCCCAGATAGTTTATTAAATGCCTCTGGGCCCTAATCATATCATTAACTGTAATCATCGGAAAGCTAAGCGCATAAGGTTTTCCTGTTGCAGGATTAATAGATGAAGGCCCGGTGCTTCCTTTACAGCCGCCAATAATATTAGAACAAATAATGAAATACTTGTTGGTATCAAAAGCCTTCCCCGGCCCAATCATATTGTCCCACCATCCGGGCTTATCCTCACCCTTGTAAAGGCCGGCTGCATGGGCATCGCCGGAAAAAGCATGGACGATTAAGACAGCATTGTCTTTCTCCCGGTTAAGTTCTCCGTAAGTTTCATAGGCCAGGGTAACCGGCCCTAATTTGCCTCCGTTATCCAGCTTTATTTGATCGGGCGGCTGGGCAAAAGTAAAATACCGGGGCTCAACTATCCCTATACTATCCTTATCTTTCATAGTTCTCTATGTTTGGCCAACTAACCTTTATTAGACCATAATGTTAGAAAATATTCAAACTATAAAATCATTAATTCTTTGGATAACGCTTCGCTGATTGCTTCTGCAAATACTCTATTTTTTTTCTTACCGGAGATATCCGAAATAAACACCTCCACCTTCTGCTCTTTTGACGTATAAAAAGCAATAACTTTAGCGGCTATATTTTTGGCCTTATTATCCCCTTTGCCTCTACCCAAGCCTGAGGGCCCGGCAAGAATCGCAGGTTCAAAATATAAATCATCATCCCGGAGAAAACTCTTAAGCTTAACATTTTCTTTTTCATCTCTTCCCACAATTAACCGAAAAGAAGAATTTATTCTAAAATGCCTTCCTAATTTTAACAATTTTATATTAGCTGCATTAAAATCTTCATACCGCATAAGGTCTTTTAGCCGCCGGGCAAATGCCGGGTCAGTTAAAAGGCACCCGCCGGCCGGATTAGGATAATCTTTTAAACCATAGCTAGCAGCCAGATTTATCTGAAATTTTCTTGCTCTGCCGGAAATATTAAATAAGCTTTCTCTATTTACCCAATTATTTTGTTCAGCGATTGTAGGCAAAAGTAGCTTGGCTGATAAAGGCCTCAAAATAAGGCCATGAAGGCCTGATTCTTCTTCTATTGTTTGCAGTGCCTTTCGGTGCTGAGACATTGGCCTCTGGCCTAAAACTTCTCCGGTAATGATAAAAGAAGCGCCTATTTTTTCCATAAGTTCTTTAGCCTTCCTAAATTGAAATATTCGGCAATCAATGCAAGGGTTTAAATTCCTACCGTAGCCGTATTTAGGCGTTTTTACCATTCGAAGATATTCCCGGCCTAAATAAACTGTTTTAACTTTCATTTTTAATTGATCAGCTATCTTTTTTACGGAAAAATCTCTTCCCTTTAACCGCTCACAACGGTAAAAAGGAGTGGTAAAATTTAAAGCAATTACTTCTACCCCCTGATTAATAATTATTTTAGCCGCCAAAATGCTGTCTAGGCCGCCGGAAAATAATGCTATTGCCTTTCTCTTCATGCCGCGTATTATAATATTAATTAATTCTATATCTTATTGAGAAATTATAGGGGGAAAAACGGGGGTTTAGCCAAGCTAAAATTTATCATAACCCTTTTAAGGCGTTCTTTATATCGGAAATTAAATCTTCTGAATCCTCAATACCTAGGGACAAGCGTATCATACTTTCTCTTACATTCATTTCCCCTCTAAGCTTATCATCGTATTCACAGAAAATAGTTGAGGCAGGATGCACTATCAAAGTCCTGTTATCATTCAAGTTTGTTGCCCTTCTAATAAGTTGTAACTTATTCATAAATTTAAAGCATTCCCGTTTTGAAGTTAAATCAAAGGTAAGTAAACTTCCGGGATTAGCGCCAAATTGTTTTTTAGCTATCTGATAAAATTTTGACCCTTTGATACCCGGATAATTTACGGACTTTACTCTGGATAAACCTTGTAAAAACTTGGCAATCTTTAAAGTATTGGCACAAGAGGTATCCACTCGTAAAGGCAGAGTTTCTAAGCCAATGCTTTGCAAAAAGGCATTCTGAGGAGATAAACACGCCCCCATATTTCTGTATACTTCGCGCCTTAACTTATTAATTAAAGCAAAATTACCGTATTTTTTTGTTTCGGTTTTTAATTTACTATTCCTGCTCCAATCGTAAGTGCCATTATCGATTATTAAACCGCCCAGTGAGGTTGCACCGCCGGATATATATTTAGTACTTGATACAACCTCGATATCCACACCAAAATCCCGGGAGTTAAACGTATAGGGCGGGGTAAGAGTGGTGTCGGCAACGAGCAAGATACCTTTAGCTTTTGCTATCTTAGATAACGCCTTCGCGTTTGCTACTTCCAGCTGAGGGTTAGTTATTGTTTCAAAATATATCAGCTTAGTCTTGTTATCAATTAAACCTTTAAGACTTTCGGGTTGAGTTAAATCGGCATATTTTACCTTGAGGCCCCAGCATTTAAGAGTCTTCTCAAATAAAGAATAGGTATTTCCAAACAAATGCTTAGTAGTTATAATATTATCTCCGGCTTCGCATAAAGCTAAAATCACATTTGAAATAGCAGCCATGCCTGAAGATAAGGCAATTACACCCAAAGCATTAGTAACAGCTTTAATTTTTTGTTCAAAATTTTCAACTGTAGGATTGCTTATCCTGCTGTATAAATGCGCCGGCTTTTTCCCTTGAAACGCCAGCTCGATGCTCTCAGCGGTATCAAACTCAAAAGACACATTATTGTAAATAGGCATATGTAGAGACCCGTAGGTATCTTTTTTCAAAAATTTATTGTGAAGAACCTTTGTTATAAATTTTAATTTTTTCATAATACTCCTATTTTACACTTTTGGTTATTTTACCATAAGCAGGAAATAATTAAAAACTTTCTTTGGGAAGGTTAAAATACCCCTGTTTTAAGCGAGGGAACTCCTTTCTTATTGTGTCCAAAAGACAAAGGACTCCCTGAGGCCTTAAATTCTTATGAGGAATACATTTTAAATAATAATCAGGGTCTATATTTAAATTGCGCCATTGAATCATATCAATACCGGTATTTTTTATAAACCTAATTAAATACTTTATCTCTTGGTCGGAATCAGAGAATCCCGGGAAAACGAATAAATTTATCGAGACAAACTTATTATATTTCTTTGCCACCCCTATTGACCTTATAACATCAGAAAATTTATAGTTTTTCGGCCGAAAGTAAAGCTTATAAAATTTTTCCCGGGTGCTGTTTAAGCTGACCCGAAAAGAGTCTATACCCGCCTGGCAAAGTAACTTTATTTTTTTAGGCATGCTGGCATTGGTATTCATATTTATCGTACCCCGGGTAAGGTGTTCCCTTACCTTTCTTATACTGCCGGCAATTAACTCTGCCTCCAGCAATGGTTCACCCTCACAACCCTGGCCAAAGCTAACTATAGCATCTCTCGCCGCTTTTAAGTGATTGCACATAACTTCAACTATTTCTTCGACTTTAGGCCTAAAATTTATCCTGGTATGAGATGAAGCACAATCTGACTCTTGATAGCTAAGGCAGCCGATACAACGGGCATTACAAAACCTTGCCGTAGGTAAAGGTGCCTCCCAACGTTGAAGAAAAAGATTCTTTGCCGCCAGACAATTATAATTAAGGGCGCAATTAGCCAGATGCTTATAAAGCCGGTTATGCGGATATTTTTTAAGCCGGGCTCTAACCTGTTTGTTTACCAGTTTAGTATCGTAAAAACAAGGATTTTGACGAATCCTTTTATCCACTCTTAAAGCCGCAATATAAAAACTACCATTATGGTAACCGCAAGCTGTATACGCCCAGAGAGGAAGTACTTTTTTCTCTTTAGCTATGCTCGCCGGATTATATAATCGTAAATAAGCGGGAACGGGAAATGCGGCAACCGCGAAAACCTCCTTACCGTCAAACTCATTTAAAACTTCACTCTTTTTGCTCTCAGGATTAAAACCTATCGGGTGCCTTTTGGGAAGGTAAAAAAGAGAGCTTCCCTGAGGAAGCTTAATTAGCTCTCCCTCCTTTGGCAAGCTAACTCTTTTTAAGGAAGAGCCTGTCATTCTTAAGAAAGGATGATGGTAAATATTTCCTTTTTTATCCGAAAAAACCAAATAAGGTAAATTCATGAAGCTTTTGCTTAATAAAGGCTTAACTTAAATACAATATAAAAATACCCAGGCAAAAAAAGACCAGGGCCATCAAAATTTTAATCCGTCCTAAATTCTTCTTTAAGAAATTATTAAACTTTACGGAGTTAACGCCGGCCACTGAAAGCAGAAAAATAACTATTAAAGGCAGGATGAACATGAAATTATAGAAAATAAGGTAAGTAGCGGCTTTGAGTTTTAAATCTGTATTTTTCAAAATAAAAACTATGGTCGGAAGATAAACCTGCCCCGTACATACCGCCTCCAATAAAGAAACAAGAAAACCTACCACAAAAGAGCTAAAACATAAGCTCCCGGTTCCGCCTTTTCTTTCACGCATCCTTGAGCCAATAACAATATTTATTCTTTTCTTCAGAAACTTGGGCAGTTGTAAAATCGCTTCCCCTGCCTGCCCTGTTTTTTTAAATCGGAAGTAATCGCTTAAAGCGGCTATTCCCATTAAAAAACAAAATAAGGCAACAAAATAATAAAAGAGCTTTATAGCCAGATAAATTTGCTCCAGGGAATAAAGGAGATTAAAGAACCCTAAGCCTATCAAAAAGTAAGTGCTAAATACGGCAAGGCAATAAAATGTGCCCACATAGATTATTTCTCTTTTTTTATAGCCGTATACGGCTAAAAACGATATAAAAAATACAATTACCGCGAAAGCACAAGGATTTATTCCGTCAATTAAGCCATTTCCCATTACGGTAAAGACAGAAAATTTCTTAAAAAAATCTATTAAATCCGTCTTTAAAAAAGCTAAAGGGCTCTTTTCTTTTTCCAAAGCTCTTTGAATCGCCATGTCCAGATTCTTTTCAATCTCAAATTTCCCGACTAAAAGAACATCCCCCACGACAGCGCTGGGGATTAAAGCTCTTTCCTGATTAAATTGCTTGCTTAGTGATATTAGCAATTTTAAACTATCAGCATCTTCTGAGGTATTTAACTCCCGCAAATCTACATTTTCTTTATACTTTTCTCTTATCCGAGGCAGGAATTCTTCTTTTATTCCGTGGCAAACCTTACAATGGAAGGAGTAAAATAGAGTAACATTTACTTTCTTTTGAGCAAAAGAAGATACAGGAAGAACAAGCAAAATTAAAAGAAGAGGAATAATTTTTCGCATTCTATTTAAAATTATATCAGGATGCCTCTAAAAATCTACCCTATTCTTCCCTTTTCTTCGCTAAATTTCACCGTGATCAAAGCCTGGCTTTGATCAATGCTGTATTTTGGTTTTATTTGTAAAATGTAAGATTTGTTGTAAAATGTATTTCATACCCTAATGCCCTTACGGGCACAAGCGGGCACAAGTATGATTTATAAATTTATTGATCCTAAAGGAACTTTTGTTGTTAAAAATCCTCAGCGTTATAAGCTCTATTTCCCTCTCACCAATAAAGACGGCACCCTCTTAAGTTCAATAAGCCCTAATTTGGGAGGAGACATAAAGGCCGATAATGACCGCTTTCTCACCCCGCCGGCAAGCATAGTGGATATAAAAGACAACCCTCTCTGCCGCCGGGAGTTCTTTATAAAGGTAAACAATAAACTAATAAGGCTATCTTCCCCTCATAAAGACACCTTAGAAATAGGCTTTCTTTACCATAAACTAATAAAAAAAATCGGTTGTTTAGATGTCGAAATTTTAAATTTTATCCCCCCCTCCCTGGCTGTTGAAATAATGTGGGTCAGGGTGACTAACCGAGGCTCAAAATGCATAAATATTACCCCAACTTCTCTAATCCCCCTTTATGGGAGGGGAGAACGAAATCTAAGGGACCACCGCCATGTAAGCAGCCTGCTTAATCGTATTCATCTAAATAAATACGGGATATTTCTTAAACCTACTCTTTCCTTTAATGAAGAAGGCCACAGGGTAAATGAAACTACTTATTTTTGCCTGGGGTTTGAAGATAAAGCCATTGCTCCCCAGGGACAATTTCCTACCCTTGATTACTTTTCCGGTGAAGGAAGTTTACTTAATCCTCAAAGCCTAGAAGGGAAAATAAGGCCGGTCAGGGAGAATAAAGATGAATTTGAAGGAAAAGAAACTGCAGCCGCATTTAGATTTAAAGATAAAAAGCTAAAGAAAGGAGAGACTGTAAGCTATGCCCTGATTATGGGAATTGATTCCGGCTCCGGTAAAACCTCCCGACAACGAATAATGCGTACCTTTAGTAAATTAAACTCACCGGTTAAAATTAAAAAAAGCCTGAATGAAACAAAAAAATATTGGCTTAATTGTCTCTCGGGAATAAATTTTGACTTTAAAGATAAGAATTTCAACAACTGGCTTCTCTGGGTAAAGCTGCAGCCAACGCTGCGAAAACTATTCGGCTGTTCATTCCTGCCTCACTTTGATTATGGCAAAGGAGGCAGAGGCTGGCGAGACCTTTGGCAGGATGCTTTAGCTCTCTCGCTTAGTGAGCCGATTAAAGCAAAACCTCTCCTCTTAAATAGCTTCAAAGGAATAAGAATTGACGGTTCAAATGCTACAATAATCACCAAAAAGGGGAGTTTTGTCTCTGACCGAAACAAAATAAGCAGAGTCTGGTCTGACCACGGCATCTGGCCCCTTCTAACTTTAGGCTTCTACATACACAAGACAGGGGATTTAACCCTTCTCACTAAAAATACTACTTATTTTCGAGACCATCTCCTGTTGAGGGCGAAAAAAACGGATTTTAGATTTTGTCAAAAAGATTTCATTCTGCGCGATCGTAAAAATAATATTTATAAAGGCAGTATCTTAGAACACCTTCTCATCCAGCATTTAACCTCTTTCTTCAACGTTGGAAAACATAATATTATTCGTCTGGAAAACGCTGATTGGAATGACGGACTGGACATGGCGCAAGAGTTAGGAGAAAGCGTTACTTTTAGCTTTATGTATGCTCATAATCTAAAGTATTTATCTTCTTTCCTGGCACACTTAAGCAAAAAAGTAAAAACAGTACCTCTGATGAAAGAGTTAACCCTTCTCCTGGATCAAACAAATAACCCCGTAAACTACAGTAATTTTAAAGCAAAACAAAGAAGATTAGAAGAGTATCTTAAGGCCTCCCAAAACATAAGCGGCCAAAAGAAAGAAGTAAAAATTAGTGAATTAATCTCTGACTTAGAGAAAAAGAGTAAACACCTGTCCCTTTGGCTGCGTAAACATGAGTGGTTAAAATCGGGGTTTTTTAACGGCTACTACGATAACAAAGGAAAACGCGTAGAAGGAATAACAAAAAAAAGAGTGAGAATGGGGTTGGCTTCCTGCGTCTTTGCCATAATGAGTAAAGTAGCTACTGATGAACAGATTAAAAAAATCTGGATTGCGATAAAAAAACACCTTCAGGATAAAACCCGGGGTGGATTCAGGCTTAACACCAACTTTGGCTCATCTTACCTTGCTCTGGGAAGAGCCTATTCTTTTTCCTACGGCGATAAGGAAAACGGGGCATTCTTTAACCATATGACAGTGATGCTGGCTAATGCCTTATACCGCCGCGGCTTTATAAAACAAGGCTTCCAGGTGCTAAACTCTATTTATAAAATGGCAACTTCCCCCCAAGCAAAAATATACCCTTTGATTCCGGAATATTTTAATAATTCCGGGGCCGGCCTCTACCTCTACCTTACCGGTTCGGCAAGCTGGTATATTTATACCCTGGTAGAAGAAATACTGGGAATACAATATATCCTGGGAGACATTACCTTAACCCCCAAACTTACATCTTTGGATTTTTTCAAAAACAACATTGAAGCTAAATACACCCAAGCTGGAAAAATACTTAAAATTTCTTATATAAAACCTCTTGGAAAAACAAGCTCTTCGGGCAGGACAAGTGAAAAAACTTTCAGGATAAAAGCTGTGCTTTTAGAAGAAAAAAAAATCGCTAAAACTAACGATAAGTATATTATAAAAAAAGGCGATTTAGCGGGGCTTAAAAAGAAAGAGCTTCACCTCCAAGTATATTTAACATAAAACTCAACTCTTATTTTGTTAAAGCCAGGCTTAAACAGAGGAAAACTTAGGGCAGGGAAAGGGTTACCTTGTTATTATCTGTACTATTAATCATCTCTACATTATCTTCACTGATTTTATCCATCCGAAAGCTGCCCAGCGTATCTGTTTCTTTTATAACCTTGCCGTTAATAATAGCAAAAGAAGCATCCCCGTCATAGACAATCCCTTCAAGGATATACTCCCGGACCGGTTCTTTTTTTAAAACTATCCCTCCGGATATCTGCTTCTTAGGCTTCTGAGTATTGTAGACCCTGGCTGGATCAATTTTCCTTTCTTCTTCCTGTTTTGTTAAGCTTGTATATAAAAGAAACGCGCCTAAAGCTATTAAGAACAGCGTTAGGGATAGAATAAAAATCTTCTTACCCAGGGCCGCTTTTTTTCCTTTTTTCTGAATAGAAGGACTTGGGGCCACAGAAATATCTTCAAAAAGAGGAGAATCTTTTTGGCCTTCTACCTTTTTCAAAGCTTCATAAATTATACTCATAAAAGCTCCTCTATGCAGGCCTTAAACGCTTCGTGGCCAAAGACTTTGTTATCTTTGACAAAACCCAAAAGAAGCGCCCGGTCACAGAGCATATTGATCAGACGGGGGATGCCTTTTGAAAATTCATAGATTATCTTATAACTTTCAGGTAAAATGTTAATTTCGGTTGCCCCGGAAATCTTTAACCTATGCTCTATATATTCTTTTACCTCTTTTTCTTTCAAAGGAAAAATATTCTGCTTTATGAAAATTCTCTGCTGAATCTGCCTTAGATTAAATTTACCGAGCTTCTCGTTTAGTTCCGGCTGGCCTACAAGAACAATCTGCAATAATTTATCCTTTTCTGTCTCCAAATTAGAGAGCAGCCGAATCTGTTCTAACTGACGGCTGGCTAAATTTTGAGCCTCATCAATGATCAAAACCGCGTTTTCTCCGGCCAGGCTAATACTCACTAAAAAAGAATTTAATTTTTCAATAATATCTAAGCGGCTCCGTTTTTTTATCTCTAAACCGAAATCTTCAACTATTGCCCGTAAGAGCTGAACTTCGCTAAAATAAGGGTTGAGAATTAAAGAAGTCTTAACTTGAGAGGAGAGTTTCTTTAAGAGAGCCTTGCAAAGAGTTGTTTTCCCCGTACCTACTTCCCCGGTGATTAAAATTATTCCTTTTCTCTCCCGGATACCGTAAAGAAGGGCAGCTAAAGCTTGTTTATGGGATAGGCTTTCAAAGAAAAATTGAGGGTCACTGGTTATATTAAAAGGGGACTTTCTTAGACCATATAGTTCAAGATACATAAAAAATATCCAATAAAATCTTTAATATTATTTGGCTGCTCTTTCAGGGGTAACTATTTTAGGAGTAATAAATATTAAAAGATTCTTTTTTTCTTTTGTAGTACTTTTATGTCTAAAAAAGTGTCTTATAAAAGGGATTTCACCTAGAATAGGCACTTTCTTAACTACCTCTGTAGTTTTGTCTCTTATTAATCCGGCAATTATCAAAGTATCTCCATCTTTTATCATAACTTTAGTATGGGTTTTCTGGGTATTAAGAATAGGTACCGTCGTTGATAACCCTGAGCTACTGGTAAATATCTTATCTGATAATTTTTCATTTACTTCCGGCTTGATATCTAAAGTAATAAATCCTTCTCGATTTATTTGAGGGGTAACTTCTAAGGAAACACCATATGTGTATTTCTCAAACTCACTTATCTCCCAAGTTCCTGTATCCTTATTATAGGTATAGCTTGGCACCGGATCCTCAGTAATAACATTGATGCTTGCGGTCTCATTATCCAAAGTAGTTATTTTAGGCATAGACAAAATATTGGTATCCGTATCGCTAAAAAGGATATCCAAAGTCGCCTGCAAAGATGAAGTATTTAACGTCCCATAACCAAAAGTGGTTGAAGCTGCTCCAGGGAAAGGATCGGCGTTTGAATATTTATTTCCGGTAGTAGAAGTAAACGGCCAGGTAATAGGCCGTTTGCCCCCGGAAGCTATACCTGTAATATCCCAATTTATTCCTAATTTATGAGTAACATCTAAATCTATTTCAACTATCTTTGCTTCAATTAAAACCTGTGTAGTTATTGCATCTAAGGATGTTATTGTTTTCTGCAAATTCACTAAATTTGATTGGACATCAGTAACAACCAAAGCATTAGTTCGCTCGTCGACAGTAAGCCTTCCTCTTGAGCTAAGCATTCCTTCTATTGCTTCCTTTATATCTAAAACCTTGGCAAAACTTAAACTAAAGACTCTCGTGTCCAAAGCCTCTACATCCTCTCTCTCTTTAGCTAAAACCTCTCTTTCACTTATCTTCTCAGTAGTATCCACCAAGAGTATAGTCTCGCTAATCCACTCATAATCATAATCATAGGGCCGTAATATCACCTCTAATGTTGAAAGCCAATCAACATTCTCCAAGTTTACACTAACCAGCCCTTCTACGTTCGGGCTAATTACAATATTTACTTTTTCCCCGTCCCGTGTTGCTTTCTGGGCTATTGACTGCAATACCACCTTAATATCGGCATTCTTAAATTTAATGGAAGAAATTAATCCACCATCTTCAGCAAAGCTAAAATAAAAAGAACAAAAACTAAAGACCATAAGCAAAAATACTATTACTATTTTCTTCCCATCATATTTCATTCTTCCTCCTCCAGTTTTAATATGAATTTTTTATTGTCTTTTTTTAAAATAACCTTTTTCTCTTCTATTCCTAAAATAAGATACTCACCAATTGTTCCTCCCTCTTCTACCACCTCATCATTAATTATAGCTACCGAAGAGTCTCTGGAATATATTATACCTCTTATATTTAATCCGCCTATATCTATTTTCCGCTGTATCAATATCAAACCATTTTTACCAACCAAAGGAGAAAAAGGGTCTCTATCCTTTTTACTAAAAGTATACCTGGTTTCCTGAGCGGAAACCGAAGACAAAAAACAGAAAGCAAAAAAACCAAACAGAAATGCGGCCTTTTTCTCTCCAATCAATATACTCACTTTACTTCGATAACCCCGCATATTGTCATCTCGATTGAATTATAAGGAGACCCTGATAATATATTTAGTTCTTTGACCTCAAAAAAATATTGACTGTTGCTAAGATAGTTTAAAAACATTGCTAAATTATGAAATTCACTATTTGCCTTAACAACAATAGGCAAATATTTGAATTCACCGACCTTTGTGGAAGTATAATCTTGCAGCTTACCGGGCAAAAGAGATTGTATTTCCACCCCAAAATCTTTACTGCCGGTAGAAATAAAAGAAAGTATTTTGGACTCTTGTTCAGGTGAGAAAAACCTGCCACGCGTTTCTTTAATTTCTTTCTTTAACAGCTCTTTACCCTCTAAGTATTTATCTTTTCTGGGCCACTCTCTTTCAATGGAATTAACCCTCTGGGTAACCTTGGCTATCTTCTTAGTTAAATCGGATATTCTCTTCATCTCCCAGGGAAATACAACAAACAATTCTCCGAATAAAACAATCGCTAAAGCAAGAAACACCACTGTTTTTTTATCTATATTTATTTTCCGCATTCAATGACAAATTTCACCGTTTCCAGGCCGTTAAAAGTTGTTTTTTTGGATTCTTTAATGTTTATCTTTTTAAACTTCGAAAAAAAATACTCTTTTTCACGTAAAGAACTTATAAATCTATCTAAAGAAACTAAATAATCCTCATTCCATCTTACCACGTACCCTTTTAAATCAATAGTTTCCCCTCTAAAATCTAACTCCTTAAACCATACATTCTTAGGCAGGGAAGAAAAAATATCCCCTAAAATAAACACAGTATCATATTCAGGAGTTAATATCTCTCCCAGTCTCTTCTTTACATCTTCTAAGCCGGACACTTCTCTTCTTATCTCTCTTATTAAATTACACTTACCCTCCCATTTCTGCCATTTTCTGTTATATCTTGCGTATTCATAGCCTTGTTTAAAGATAAATAGCTGTAAGAGCAGGATTATAGCGAAAACAAGAGTTGCGGTTAAACTTACCAAAGGGGTATAGGAAACTATATTCTCCATTATACTATCGACGGCAGTTTCTTTCTGAGTACTTAGATTTATAGTTATCTTTTTCATAAGATTAAGCCAAAACCCGCTGAGAAACTATTTTTAAAGCCACTAAACTCTTTACCGTAAAAAACTTCGTTTAGCCTTCCGTTTTTTGGAAAAAAAGGTTCTAAAGTATCTACTTCTATCTCTAATGCCTCACTAAAAATATTTCCTATGCCGCCTATAGAAGCCATGCCCCCGCTAAGATACAATTTATTTATAGGCTCTCCTTTATTCACCTCAAAATAATCAAAAGAATTCTTCAACTCCTTACAGAAGTTAGAAATACTATCCTTGGACAATTTTAAAAATTCACTATCTTCTTTCGGGGAAAACAATTGTTTTTCTATTTCCGGAAGTGTTTTATTTTTTATACGTGAGGCAATTTGTAATACTTCCTTTGCACTGAATTTCACATCGCGGGTAAGAAAAGGAGTGCCTTTGTTTAGAATGGTCATTGTAGAAAAATTATACCCTATATCTAACAGGCAAGTATTTATCTTTTTATTATCTTCGTAATTGCTTAAGAAAAGGTTTATAAGGCATATACTGTCCAAATTAATTTCAATCACCCTCAAATTGGCTCTTCCGAAAATCTCCAGAATATTATCCACAAACTCTTTCTTAACTACCGCAAGCAGCATAGACACCTCTGCCGGGGAAACTTCTTCCAGGATAAAAAAATCATAGTATACTTTATCGGGAGGAAAAGGAATAAACTTATTCATCTCATAAAAAAGAGCCTGTTTTAATTTTTTCTTTTCCATTTTAGGAAAAGGAAAGTATCTAACTAAGCAGGATGGGGTTTTTATAGAAATTTTTACTTTTCTAGAGGGAATTTGTTTATCGTCCCAGAGCTTTTTTATCACAGCTGACAGCTCTTCTTTTTTTTCTATAAAGTAACCTGTAACCCTGTCTTCCTCAATGAGCAATCCCTTAGTATAGTAATTACCTATATTAATTGCTGTAAATTCTTTAGTCTCTTTTCTTATAAATTTATTCTGCAGAAAGGTCATCTTCACCGGCTTCTCCGCTTTCATTGTACTTTATAACATTGGTCTCATCCATGTAAAAATACCTCCCCCCTGTCTTTCCCGGTGTCTGGGGGTTAGCATTAACATGAAACTCATCGGCGCTGTCGCGGGTATAATTAAAGAGA
This sequence comes from Methanosarcinales archaeon, assembly GCA_048634245.1. GTDB lineage: Bacteria > Omnitrophota > Gorgyraeia > Duberdicusellales > 4484-171 > Susulua. The sequence goes on from JAIWAR010000006.1 coordinate 26,285, forward strand.
TAGCCTGATTTTTCACCGCTAGCTAAAACCGGGCTAATATAGCTGCTCATATCACTTAATTGCGTCGGGTACACTCCGTTATTATTAGCACTATACATTACTAATCCGCTGTATAAGCTGCGTAAATTAGCCATTGCCGAGACTTCATTGGAAGTAGCATTAGCTCTTAACATACTGGGAATTACCATAAAAGCTAACACCAGAATAACTGCCACTACAATCATTATCTCAATTAGGGTAAAGCTTGAATTAGATAACTTCCTCATATTTATATATATTAATATACTTACCCGAGCTTGTCAACGTAATACCTTAATAGCGCTGTTGCAAAATACAATAATAACGTCATTGCGAGGAACGAAGTGACGAAGCAATCCCTTATTTTCAATGGTCTTGAGATTGCTTCGCTGCGCTCGCAATGACAAAAAAGGCATTTTGCAACAGTTCTGAATACAGCATAAGCAAACTTGCGGATAGATTAAAAAAAGGCGGTGGTAAAAACCACCGCCCTGTTTTAAACTAAGTAGACTTTACTGCATTTCTGTGTAGTTAGCCGGACAAGCCAAAGCCCCTGCGTGTGCTGCAACAACACCTATAGCATTAGTATTGCCTCTGCATAATACACCATCTTCATCGATGTAAAAACTATTTGCCTGGCCTGCAGTTGCAGGAGTTGCTGTAGCATAAAATATCGTCGCACTCGTGGCCCCCACGGCAAAGGCATACCCTTGCTTTGACCCTGCTGCCAAACTTCCATCGATATAAGGAGGGGTTGCAGCTCCAAGAGCAGCTAAAGTAGTATAGGTGCTATGAGTCGCTCTCCATTGGATCTCAGCGGCGGCAACAGTATGTAAAGCTGCGGCTGCGGCTGCTTCCTGAGCTGAAACTCTGGCTCTTAGCAGGTTAGGGATGGCTATTGCCGCTAAAAGGGCAATGATAGCCACAACGATCATGATCTCAACTAATGTAAAACCTTTTCTTCTCATTTTTTACCTCCGTTTTTAATAGCCAAGGCTCACTTTTTTGCCTTCTTCCACCTCCTTTTTTAAAGAGCCTTGCAATAAAGTATAATATAAAGAACTCATTTAAAATATACCACACCCCTGGGGGCATTGTCAACACTAGGAAGCTTTCTTAGTGGACACCCCCAATATATTGGGTAATTTTTATTATCGGCAAGAATAAAGCTACTACGATCCCGCCGACAATTACGCCTAAAAAAGCAATTACCAGAGGTTCTATTAGGCTGGCCAAACCGGCTACCATAGCATCAGTCTGCTCCTCGTAGAATTGAGCAATTTTTCTCAACATCTCTTCTAAGCGGCCGCTCCTTTCACCAATAGCTACCATTTTTATAACCATAGGCGGAAAAACATCTGTCTTCTCCAGAGGAACGGAAATAGGCTGGCCTTCCTGAATAGAAATTTTTGCCTCCATAACCGCATCCTCAATTATTCTATTTCCCGAAGTCCTGCCTACGATATCTAAACATTTAATTATGGATACACCGCTCTTCACCAATGTAGAAAAGGTTCGGGAAAATTTAGCAATAGCCATTTTTCTTAGCAATTCCCCTACCACCGGAAGCTTAAGAAGGAACCTGTGAAACTTTTTCTTTCCGGCCGAAGTATTGATATAAGTTTTAATCGCAAAAAATCCTCCAATTCCGCCGGCAAGCATAAGTATGATAGATTCTTTTCTTCTTACAGCATCGGAAAAACCTATTAGAATCTTAGTAGGCAAAGGCAGCTCTCCCCCTAAGGTAGCAAATATCTCTTTAAAGGTAGGGATAACTTTGAATACTAAAAATCCGGTTATAGCTACCGCCATAAGTACGATAATCACAGGGTAATAAAGAGCAGAGGCCACTTTTTTCTTTAAAGCACTGCTTTTTTCTAAATAGACAGATACCCGGTCTAAGATATCAGGTAGATTTCCTGAAAACTCAGCGGCCTCTACCATACTCAGGTAAATATCGGGAAATACATCTTTATGTTTAGACAAAGCGCCGGATAAAGCCGCGCCCTCGCGAATATCTTTTAAAATCAAATTGATGACCGCTTTAAAATAAGTATTTTCTATCTGTTCTTCCAGTATATTTAAACATTCCACTACCGGTATTCCGCTTTCGATTAAGGTTGTAAATTGGCGGGAAAAAACCACCAAGTCATCGGTCTTAACCTTACCTCTTATCTGTACCCTACCCTTTTTTTTAGTCTCCTTGATAGAAAGAATTACGCTCCCTTCCTTATGAAAATGTTCTATTAACTTGCCTTCAGATTCTGCCTCAATCATCCCCTTAGATACTTTGCCTTCTTTGTCTTTGACACTATAAGAAAATATCTTCATCTTTTATCCTTTACCTCATTAGAGAATTACGTTCCCTAACGGGGTTTACTCTGACGTTATCCTTATAACCTCTTCAATAGAAGTCACTCCCTCTATGCACTTTAAAAACCCGTCTTCCCTTAAGGAATTATACCCCCTGAACTTCCGGGCATATTGAATAATTTCGTCTTCAGAACACCTCTCTATAATCATCTCTCTTATCTTATCATCCAAAAGAACAATTTCTAAAATAGCTATTCTGCCCCGATAGCCGCTATGCCCGCAATAAGAACACCCCTTAGGCCGGTAGAATTCACTTATTCCATTATGCTGGCGGCAAAAAGAATCTATTTCCAGCCCCTCTAAAACCTCTTTTTCTATTTTATACTTTTCTCTGCACTTAGGACATAATTTTCTTGCCAGCCTTTGGGCGGTTAAAGCGACTAAAGAAGAAGCCAGAAGAAAAGGCTCTGTTCCCATATCCCTTAACCGGCTGATTGCTCCCACAGCACTGTTTGTATGCAGGGTGGAAAGAATAATTTCACCGGTTAAAGAAGCTTTAACCGCGATATCAGCAGTCTCTGAATCTCTTATCTCTCCTACCATTATAACATCCGGAGATTGGCGCAAGACCGAACGTAAACCCAGGGAAAAAGTTAACCCTATATCAGCATTGACCTGAATCTGAGTTATACCTTCCAGATGATATTCAACCGGATCTTCAATAGTTACTATATTACTTTCCGGATTATTTATCTGACTAATTATTGAATAGAGGGTTGTGGATTTACCGCTCCCGGTAGGCCCTGTTACCAAAATTATCCCAAAAGGCGCTTTTATCGCTTCTTCAAATAATTTTAAAGGCCCGGGAGAAAATCCTAATTTTTGCAATCCTACAGACAGGCTTTTTCTATCCAAAACCCGCAAAACAAATTTTTCTCCGAAATAAGCAGGTAGGCTGGAAACCCTAAAATCTATCTCTCGATTCTCGAATCTTACCCTAAACCTTCCATCTTGAGGCAGGCGGGATTCGGTAATATCTAAAGAAGAGATTATTTTAAGCCTGGCGATTACCGCCTGCTGGTTTATCTTGGGAAAGCTGATCTCTTCGCTTAAGACACCATCTATTCTGTACTTTACTAGCAGCTTATCTTCATAAGGCTCTATGTGGATATCTGACGCTCTTTCCTTCAAAGCATTATAGATGATTACATCTATAGCTCTTACAATAGGCGGGCGCTTGCTTTCGCTAACCAAGCTCTCCAAATCCTCTTTACCCTCTTTGCCTCCATCACTCTCCTCAACATCAAAAGCAGTGTCTTCATCAAAAGACCCGGCAATATCTTCTGTAGCCCTATATAAAGAATTCAAACCTTTAGCTACATCTTCTTCCCGGGAAAGTACCATATCTATTTTCTCTGTTTCGGTAATAATTCTTAAATCGTCGTAAGCTATAACATCCAGAGGGCTGGCAGCGGCCAGAGTAAGCGCGTCACCAATCCGGCAAATAGGCAACACGTTATATTTAAAAGCCACTTCCCGGGAAAGTAATTCCTGGTTTTTAAAAGGCACTCTGTATTTTTTTAGGTCCAAGAATGGTATCTTAAGCTCTTTGGAGAAAAGAGACAGCAACTCCTCCTCGTCAGCAAGGCTGTTCTCAATAAGCATTTTCTTGAAATTCTTATAGCTGGTTGCCTTTTTACCGATATCGGCAAGCTGCTGTTTATTTAAATTCTTATTTTTTCGGATATACTCTAATATTTTTTCTTTGGCTGTCATTTTTTATTTCATTGATTCATCAGAACTGGTGGCTTTCAATACTTCTTCCAGAGTCGTTATCCCTTTTTCTATTTTTATTATCCCGTCTTCTCTTAAAGTACGCATACCCAAAAGACGGGCTTCTTTTTTTATACTACTTTCTGAGGCTGAAGCATTTATTAACTTTTTGATTTTAGGCACAACTTGTAAATATTCACACAAAGACACTCTTCCCTGGTAACCTGCCTTTTGGCAAAAGTTACACCCTTTAGATTTGTAAATTTCCGCCTTTTTACTAATTAAATACTTTTCTCTTACGCTATCGGACATCTCTATTTTCTCTCTGCACTTGAAACATAATTTTCTTACTAACCTCTGGGTAAGGACTCCCACGATAGTAGAAGAAAGCAAGAAAGGCTCCACCCCCATATTAATAAGCCGCGTGACTGAACCGGCACTGGTTGTAGTATGAAGTGTAGACAAAACCATATGGCCGGTTAATGCCGATTTTATAGCCATATCCGCGGTGTCACCATCTCTGATTTCACCAATCATTATTATGTCCGGATCCTGCCGCAATATAGAACGTAAACAGGAAGCAAACGTTAACCTTATAGCCGGCTTTATACTCACCTGGTTGATTCCTTTTAATTGATACTCTATAGGATCCTCTACAGTAACAATATTTTTCTCGGGGTTATAAATATGTTTTATTATCGAATATAAGGTTGTGGTCTTACCTGCTCCGGTAGGCCCGCAGGCAAGAATCATACCATGATCCTTTAAACTATCTTCTTTTAGCTTTTTCAAAACATCATCTTCAAACCCTAAAAGGTCTAAATTTAAAAGCGCTGTAGTTTTATCTAAAACCCTAATTGCGGCTTTCTCCCCTAAACTGGAAGGTAAAATTGACACCCTAAAATCTATGTTTCTATCTAGAATTTTTTTTCGAAATCTGCCTTCCTGAGGCAGCCTGTGTTCGGCAATATTGAGATTACACATTACTTTTACCCGGGATATTATAAAAGGGTGCATCTTCTTAGAAAAAGTTTCTGCCTCCCTTAAGATACCATCTACACGCAATCTAATTCTGCTTGCACTCTCTAAAGGCTCTATTAATATATCGGATGTCTTCTCTTCAACCGCCATCTTAAGAAAATGATTTGTAAATTTTAGTATTGGCGCTTCCTCTATAGAACGAACGATTTCCTCCCGAGTCACATCTTTCTTATCCTCTTTTATATATTTTATGCTTTCAACCGCCTGGCCCATTATTATTTTTTCAATAGATTCTATCGGTTTCTGAACGTAACAATTGGATATTGCTTCTTTAATCTCGGAAAGAAAGGCTATGACCGGATTTATTTCACACTTGGTAATTTTCTTTATATCGTCAACAATTAAAACATTTAAAGGGTCAGCCATAGCTAAAGTTACGGTGCTGCCGATTTTACCGATAGGTAAAACCTGATAATCCCGGGCAATTCTTTCCGGGACTAAGGCTAATACTTCTTGGGAAATGTTTAAGTTAAGGACTCTAACCGGCGGGATGGAAAGGTAACCGGACAAAACATTTACAAGCTGGGCTTCCTGCATATACCCCAGTTTTATGAGCAACTCGGCTAATGAGCCGCCTTTTTTTTTATAAACAGTTAAAACTTTATCCAGTTCTTTCGGAGCAAGAGCTTTCTCCTCCAGTAAATAATCTGTAAATTTCTTCCTCTTCATATTAAATCCGCGAGTTTTCCTGAGCCGGGAAGCGGGAAATTAATATTCTACTTCTCCTGATAAAACTTCTCAATGCTGCCTCTTATGTCTGAAGGAGTGCTTACAAATACCTGGATATCACAATGGACTATATCCTCCAAATCCTCTATAGCTTGAATATTCAGGGGGTTAGCCATAGCAACTGTAAGGGTATTTCCTATCCTATCTATAGGGATTAAACAGTAGTGGGCACAGACATTTTTCGGAATAATTTTTCCAATATCCTGAGATATTTCATAATTTTCTAAAGAGAGGTAAGGGTATCCGAATTGCAGCGAAAGACAATAAGCAATATCTTCTTCATTCGCGAACCCCTGTTCTATAATTATTTCTCCAATAAGCCCTCCATCGTGTTTTTGAACCTCAAGAACCTTTTGGAGCTGAGTGCTACTGATAACCCCTCTCTCTACTAAAATTTGGCCTAAAGGCTTATGAACTTGTCTATGAGATTTCATCTACTCTTTTTATGCACCGTTATCTTTTTGAGCGAATAACATAATTTCTCGAGCGGTAACCCCGTGTATGGGGCTTTCAGCCACAGAAAAGCTTAGTTTAACCTCATCTCCGCAAAGTTGCGCCAGGTTCTTTTTCAAATTATCAGCAACCTCCTGAGATTGCCTCTTATTGCTCTCTATAAGAATAGCACCCAATGTGTTTGGCCCGATTCTTCCGGCAATGTCAACGGGCTTTAAAATTGTTTCAAAGGCCTTGGCAATTCTCTTAAAGCATTTTTCTGCTTCAACCACTCCCTGTTTTTTTCGGTAGTCATCGTAATTGATTATCCGTACCGCGATAAATCCGCAGGGCCGCTGATAAATAGTGGCTCTTTTGATTTCTTCATCTAACCTTTTAACTATCAATTTTTGATTGTAAAGGCCTGTCAGGTAATCAACAATCTCTAGCTCTTCAATCTTTGCTGACAATTTTTCGTGCTCCCAAATAAGAGTAATATTCTGAGAAAACAAACTTAATACTTCCAGATCGTCTTTACTAAAAGAATGGTCATCAACGTTATTGCCAACCCCTATTAGCCCTACAATCCGCTCTTTAGAGGAAACCGGGACAATGGCTATATTTTCTACGCCCAGATCTTGAGCCCACTGAGAGTATTTTTTGGGTTTATTGCGCCTATCCCAAATTATTATTCCTTTAATTTGGGAAAACTCACCGGCTTTTTGTTCAAGAAAACTCTTCACCTTTAAGTCATTTATGTTTATAGAACTTATTGTCTCAAATTTGCCCCCTGCCCCCCCCTCTAAACTGCAAAAACACACTTCAGACTGTACAAGATGTTTAAGATGATTAATGATGAGCTTAATCACATCTTGCGCTGGGGCTTTCTTAGAGAATAAATCATTTGCCTGAAAGATAGTAGATAGAACCAACATTGTCCGGGAGACTTCCTTATTTAGGTCTTCGGTCATCCGGGTAAAATCTCTCAACTGCTTAAAACCGCTCTTAACCTTATCGGAAAGAAGGCTAATCATGTTCTCTAAACTCTGGATCTCATCAGAAACAGAAGGGACTTTTTCGCCTATTTTCTCTAAAGTATCTTTGGAATGTGTATAGATTTTAACAATAGATGAAAAGATTTCAAAAACAATCTGCCAACCTAAAAATATAATAACAGCTAGAATTACAGTAACCCAAAAAGAAATATAATTCCCGGAAAAATAGTGAAAAAGGACAATTAAAGGCAGTAGAGAAACTAAGGCTATGGCCATGCATACCCTTCTTCTTAAACTTACATCAGCTAGAGAGATTTTTAATTTCATCTCTTACCTCCAATAGTCTTCTGCGCTGTTTTGCCTCTGCCTTTCTTTTTTAAAACCATATGCCAACAACAATATTGATGAATACAATAAACCTGTATTCTCAGTGTAAATATTATCACTTTTTATCTGCAGTGTCAATCAGGAGAACTGGAATTGCTGCTTATTTTGATTAAAGCCAGGCTTTGATCAAAATTAAGAGTCTGAAATATCTTCCCAAGAGTCAATCTCAGGGTCGCTGTCAATGGGTGTATTGTTTTCAATCGCATCCATATATACACTATTATACTCAATGGTAGGACTCCCATTTAATGTTGTATCTCCACCCGCCAAGATACCTCCATTAATATTTAAAGTATCTTCGCCGCCCCCGCCATTAATTGTAAGCCCGCCTAACATATAAACGACCCCATCAATCATGCCTGAACCGCTGAGAGTTGCATCAGCAACCACATCGCCCCCGACTATAAAGAAACCGCCGACAGTGCCGCTCCCGCTGATATCTATGTCTCCATCAATATAAACAATATTAGGCATCCATTCATCAGCCTCATCAATAACATCATCACCATCATTATCTATCCCGTCATCTGCCGTTGTATACCAAAAATCACCGGGCAGTGCCTTTTCGGTTATGGTCCCCGGTTCATAATATTTCTTGCCGTTTTTCGACGTTTCATAATCATTATTTTGAGCTTCACTTGCTATCTTTAAATCCTCAAAGTTTAACCTTGCTATAGGATTAATAGAAGGGTCTTCTGTGGGCGTACCCATAGTAATTCCCCCATTATCTGTAAATGTACCACCCACAATTATATCGCCTGTTACACTGCCGGCTGCGCCATTCGAAGTAAGCTCTCCGGATGTATAAATAGCATGATCGAACAAGCCGGAAGGAAGAGGCAGTTTGCTTACTACTATCTTAATCTTACGGGTCATAGTAGGTAAACTAGCAGGGAAATAGCCATGCACCTCAATTATACGATCATCTCCTGTAATATTTGTCACCTCGGCTGAATACGCTCCCTGAACAGAAAGAAGAGAATTTGACCATATATCATTCACATTTACTGTATCAAAGTTATTCCCTTCTCTCAATTCATACAGAGCTCTATTTACTCCCGCTTCAGCCGCCCAAAAAGCCTGGACAGATTCTAACTCTTTCTGAGCTATGCGGCTCTCGGATATACTACGGCTAAGCGTAGCCGCGCCTAAAACCGCCAGTACTACAAGCACGATTAAACTAAGAATCAAAGCAAAAGCTTTTCTTTTCATTTTCGCCTCCTGGTAAACAGCCCCGGTACTAATTTCTCAATCTCACTTTTTCTATTAAATTTCCTGTTATAGGAAAAGTTATTGCCCTACCTCTTACGGATTTTTGAGCTTGTAATCGAATTTCTACTACACCGGAACTATCTAAAAAACTTAAACTATTAATGTTATTAGCTAAAACACTTGCTACACTGTTGTAGGTGCGAATTACTTGACCATTATTCAAAGAATAAATAATATTACCGGCAGTAGCCCCGGGAGTAGAAAAAGTAATTGTTGTCCCGCCGGCGCTTATTACAGAATCAGCTTGCCTTATCTCTCTAATCATTCCAGCCATTGCCTGCCGTGTTTGCTGCTGCAACTCTACTAAAGCCATATCTGTATTCCAAGTCATATCAGATCGGAAGAGCACA
>JAIWAR010000007.1:0-28663 GCA_048634245.1 Methanosarcinales archaeon
TGATGAAATAAGTAAAAGCGATGTAAGTGTTGACCTTTTTTCGGTATCTGAAATAACGGCTACTCAGTTATTAGAGTATGATGGTATAATCGTCGGTTCTCCCACCTATTACGGAACTTTAGCCGCTCAAATAAAAGAATTGTTTGATAAAAGTGTGGCTTTTCACGGCAAATTAGACGGCAAAGTCGGAGCAGCGTTTTCTTCAGCCGCAAATTTAGCCGGTGGAAACGAAACCACAATCCTGAGCATACTAGAAGCTATGCTAATACATGGAATGATTATCCAGGGCGATTTCAAAGGTGACCATTACGGCCCGGTAGCGATAGGCAAGGTAGATGAACGGTGTGAAGATAATTGCCGGCGCGGTATGCAAAGATTTCTTAAGCTTCTTAAAAAAGTAAAATCCTAAGACAATACTTATGGTTAGAGAATATCGGCAGTGGATAGAGAAGAAAATCCATGGTTAACGAATGGCTTATTGAGTTAGAAAAACTCTTCACTTCCTTTACTTTTTTGGGTTTAGGAGTGAGTTTTCTTGCCGGAGCATTGGTTAGTTTTTCACCCTGCACTCTCCCTTTAATTCCCATTACTTTGGGGGTCCTCGGTGCTGTATCAGCCACTACCAAACTTCGGAGTTTTTTTATAAGCTTGGTTTTTGTTTTAGGTATAGCCTTTATCTACACAACCTTAGGGGTAATCTCAGCTTTATTGGGAATATTATGGGGAACACTTTTTGTGAATCCGGTAACCTACTTAGTTTTAACAATCATATTTTTCATTCTTAGCGCCTCTTCGTTTGGGTTAATTAGATTAAACATACCTCTTTCTCTAGGGTGCACCTACAAAGCAAAAGGGAATTTTATTTCGGTTTTCGTCTTAGGGATGATCAGCGCGTTTGCTCTTATTCCCTGTAACTTCCCTGTTTTAGGAGCAATTTTAAGTTTAATCTCCGTAGAGCAAAATATTCTATACGGCGGATTAGCTCTTTTTCTTTTTTCCCTTGGGCAGGGCACCTTACTGATTATACTAGGCACCAGTACATCTTTAATCCAGAAATTACCCAAGCAAAGTTTATGGTTTGTAGTTATACGAAAATGTTTAGGCTTGACCCTGGCGGTAATGGGAGTGTATTTTGCAATGAAATTTATATATATACTGATATGAAAAAAATTATTCTACTCTTATTGTTGTTGTGTTTTTGCGCTCCGGCCTTTGCCGACGGGGAGGTATTTTATACCTTAGACGATAAACCGATACCCTATGCGGAAATGACCTCTTACCCTAAAACCATATTGTTTGTCTGGACTACTTGGTGTCCAAGCTGCCGGCGCCAGCTCGAACGGTTATCACTGGAACAAGTATTTTTTGATGATATTAATATCTGGTATATCTCTGCCGGGGAAAACAAATCTACGGTGACAAGATTCGTTAATTCCAGAAAGCTGAATAACCGCATAAAGGAGAGAATCGTTCTTGATGAGAATATTCTTATTGCTCAAAAATTCTCAATTTCAGGCATACCCACCTTTATTTTCCTTAAAGACTCTAAACCTGTTTATAAATCCTACTTTCTTAACAGCGCCATATTAGAAAAAGTTTTCAGCGAAGAATAAGGTTCTAATAAGCAAGCATTTATTCCGCTAAACAGGCACGTTTTTATTGACATTACCGCCTTTTTATGATAGTTTAATCAACGCGTATGAGCAGAAAAATTAAAGTCGGTATTATTGGATTCGGTAATATGGGGCGTTCTTGCGCAGACGCCCTTAAAACGAATGAACAACACAAGATTTTCATCTATGAGAAAGATAAGAAAAAAACGCAAAGAATAAAAGGGTTTTGTATCTCTCAAAACGCTTCTTCGCTGATTGGGGCTGCTGAAGTTATAGTCTTAGCTATAAAACCACAGGATATCAGCGATTTTTTAACCCGGAATAAAGAACATTTATTAAGAAAAAAACCTCTGGTGGTGAGCATTGCCGCTGGAATTTCTACATCCTGGCTTCAAACACACCTGGGAAATTTAAGGATAATAAGAGTAATGCCGAACCTGGCCGCAAGAGTAAAAAAGTCTATATCCTTTATCTCTGCGGGTAAGTTTGCTAAGCCAAATGACTTAAGAATTGTAAAAAAAATCTTTTCCTATGCCGGAGAAATTATTGTGATTAATGAAAAATACCAAGACAAAGTTACAGGCCTTAGCGGCAGCGGCCCGGGTTATGTATTTTATTTTATGGAATCAATGTATCAAAGCGCTTTAGGGATGGGGTTTACTAAAAATAATGCCAAAAAAATGGTGATTCAGACCTTCTTAGGCGCAGCAACCTTAGCTAAAGAATCAAAGGCGGAATTTAAATCGTTAATTGCCGGGGTTGCTTCCAAGAATGGAACAACCGAAGCAGCCCTAAAAATCTTTGATGCTTCTAAGGTAAACAAGGCTATTCTCAGAGGCATAGAAAGTGCTTGCCAAAGAGCCGGGAAAATTTCCCGGGAGCTTAAAAAAAGGGGAAAGTAACTATGGAGAAAATAGGCGTAATCGGGGGAAGCGGGCTTTACGATTTGGAAGGAGTGAAAAAGATAAAAGAAGTCTCCATAGATACTCCTTATGGATCACCTTCGGGAAAGTTTCTTATTAGCGAGTTAGGGGGGAAAGAAGTAGTTTTTATTCCCCGGCATGGCGCGCATCACCAGATTAACCCAACAGGCATTAATTATCGGGCAAATATTTACGGGTTAAAAAAACTGGGGGTAGAAAAAATTATATCGGTTTCAGCTTGCGGTTCATTAAAAGAAGAATATAAACCTTTAGATTTTTTGATTCCGACGCAGTTTGTAGATCGCACCAATCAAGCCCGAAAATATACTTTTTTTGATCAAGGAATTACCGTTCATATTAGCTTTGCTCATCCGGTTTGTAAAGATTTAGCGGAGTTACTAAAGCAAGCGGCTGATAATGTTAAAGTAACCACTCACTACGGAGGAACATACCTTAACATGGAAGGCCCCCAGTTTTCTACTCTGGCTGAATCAAATCTTTACCGGAGTTGGGGAATGGATATTATCGGTATGACCAATATGGCTGAAGCCCGTCTTGCCCGGGAAGCAGAGATTTGTTACGTGAGTTTAGCCGCAATCACTGACTATGATTGTTGGCACAAAGACCATGATAACGTAACAGTAAAGGGCGTATTAGATAATCTTAAAAAAAATGTTGCTAATTCAAAAAACATACTAAAAGAATTCATATCTCTTGTCTCCAACCGGAAATCCTGTAAATGCCAAGATGCCTTAAAATATGCCATAGTTACCAGGCCGGAATTTATTCCCCAAGAAATTAAACAAAAATTAAATATTATACTGGATAAATATATAAAATGAGTGTTTTAGTAGTCGGTTCAATCGCCCTGGATACAATTACTACGCCTTTTGGAAAGGCCGAGGATGTCCTTGGCGGCTCAGCAACATACTCATCAATAAGCGCTAATGTGTTTAGCCCGGTAAGGCTGGTTGCGGTAGTCGGCCGGGACTTTCCGAAAAAGCATTTCACCCTGCTTAAGGATAAAGGAATAGACTTAGAAGGTTTACAAAAAGAATGCGGAAAAACCTTTCGCTGGGAAGGAGAATATAGCTGGGATTTCTCAAACCCTAAAACAATAGCTACTCATTTAAATGTCTTTGCTGAGTTTAACCCCAAAATCCCGATAGTTTACCGAAAGAGCAAATACGTATTTTTGGCTAATATTGACCCTCAAATCCAGGAAAAAGTTTTAAATCAGGTAGGTAAGCCAAAATTAGTTGCCTGCGATACTATGAACTATTGGATCGAGAGTAAGCGTAAATCTCTGTTAAGGCTTTTAAAGCGGGTAGATATCTTTCTTCTTAATGAATCAGAGGCTAAAGAGTTAACCCAGGAAGCTAATCTTATCAAAGCCGGTAAAGAAGTGCTTAAATTTGGGCCGCAGATAGTAATTGTAAAAAAGGGTGAGCATGGGGTAGTTTTATTCTCCAAAAAACATATTTTTGTTACACCGGCGTATTTAATGGAATCAGTATATGATCCTACGGGAGCCGGGGATACCTTTGCCGGCGGATTTATCGGTTATTTAGCAAAATGCAAAAAGTACAACCAGCAAGTTCTAAGAGAAGCTGTTGTCTACGGAAACATAATGGCAACCTTTGCGGTTGAAGATTTTAGTTTAAAACGCTTAAAAACGGTAACAATGCCCGATGTCCGCAAAAGGCTAAAAGAATTTAAGCAGTTTACTTCCTTTTAAGGTAATAGACACTTCGCTGAGGTCAGCTCAGTGTCATTGAAAAAAAGGAATAACTCTAAGTAATTACTTTTTCGATGAATTACAAAGATACTTTAAATTTACCCCAAACTAAATTCTCAATGAAGGCGAACCTTTCGATTTTAGAGCCTAAAACTATCGCTCGCTGGAAAGATTTAGGTATTTATCAAAGGCTAAAAGAAAGTAAAGGGGGTAAGGGCAAGTTTATACTTCATGACGGCCCTCCCTATGCCAATGGTTTAATCCATATCGGCCACGCTCTAAATAAACTCTTAAAAGACATTATTATAAAATATAAAGTCCTTCGCGGGTATGGCAGTTCGTTTATCATTGGCTGGGATTGTCACGGCTTACCTGTAGAACATCAGCTCTTTAAGGAAATGGGTTTAAGCAAGCATGATGTGGAAATCAGTATTTTCCGAAAAAAAGCCAGAAATTATGCGCTAAAATTTGTTAAGCTTCAAAAACAGGATTTTATTCGCCTGGGAATATTTTGCGATGAAAAACCTTACCTTACCCTGGATCCGGAATATGAACAAGCCGTAATTAAGCTTTTAGGAGATTTAACAGCCCAGGGTTATGTCTATCGCGGCCGCAAACCGATTAATTGGTGCAAGACTTGTGAAACAGCCCTGGCTGAAGCAGAAGTCGAGTACGCCGATAAAGAATCCGACTCTATCTATTTCCTCTTTAAACTCATCGAAGGCAAAGGGATTTTTTCCGAAAAGAAGATTAATGAGGTATATTTTTTAGTTTGGACAACTACCCCCTGGACAGTGGTCTCCAATGTCGCGGTTGCTCTACATCCAAAGCTGGAATACTGCTTGGTTCAATTTAACCAGAAAAAAATTATTTTAGCCAGGGATTTAATACCCTCTTTAGAAGAAAAATTCAAAACTAAATTTAAAATATTAGAGTTGTTTAAAGGTGCGGACCTTGAAGGTTTAAAGCTCAAGCATCCTTTTTTAGACCGAGAGTCTCCGCTGGTTTTGGCTGATTTTATTTCTCACCAGGAAGGCAGTGGTTGCGTACATATCGCTCCCGGCCATGGAGTGGAAGATTTTTCCTTAAAACACCGGTATAACCTGGATATTATTATGCCGGTTAATGATAAAGGCATATTTGAAGAACCGGCTGAATTTGAAGGAAAAAATATCCGAGAGGCAAACGCTTTGGTGATAAGAAAATTAGAAGAAAATGGTTCGCTGGTTAATCATAGTAAGATAAACCACTCTTATCCGCATTGTTGGCGTTGCAAGCAGCCGTTAATATTTCGGGCTACATTCCAATGGTTTTTAAGTATTGACCATAAGGATCTACGGCAAAAAGCTCTTAGGGAAATAGAAAACGTAAACTGGTTTCCCTCTTCAGGCAAAGAACGAATGAAAGGAATGCTATCTACCCGGCCGGATTGGTGTCTTTCACGCCAACGGCTTTGGGGTATACCTATCCCGGCAATAAAATGTAAAGGCTGTGATAAGGTAATTTTAGCTAAAGAAATCATTGATAAAACTGCTGTAATTTTTGCCCGGAACGGTTCTGATTCCTGGTTTAACCTGGATATCGATAAGTTTCTTCCGGATAACTTCAAGTGTTCATGCGGGGGTAATAAATTTTTAAAGGAATTTGATATTCTTGATGTTTGGTTTGAGTCCGGAGCGAGCTTTTCCGCTGTCCTAAAGAATAATCCCGAGCTTACATTTCCGGCAGATCTATACTTAGAAGGCAGCGATCAACATCGAGGGTGGTTTCAGGTCTCTTTGATACCCTCGGTAGCCAAAGAAAATCGTGCACCGTTTAAAACTATATTAACTCACGGTTTTGTAGTCGATGGCGAAGGAAGGAAGATGTCTAAATCCCTGGGAAATGTAATTGCTCCTCAAGAAATTTCAAAACAATATGGAGCGGAAATCTTACGCCTCTGGGCTGCTTACAGTGATTACAGCGAAGATATTAAAATCTCCGAAGGCATAATTAGACAACTGGTTGATATGTACCGAAAGATGCGTAATACGATAAGGTTTATTTTAGGAAATATATCTGACTTTAACCTCAAAGAGTGCAATTTAACCTCTGGACAACTGTTGGAAGTAGATGAATTTATGTTAGCTAAAACGCTAAATTTTTACCAGGAAACAATTTCCTGCTATGAAGAATTTAGTTTTTATAGAGTTTGCCAAAAAGTATTTAATTTTTGCAATCTTGACTTAAGCTCTTTTTATCTTGACATTTTAAAAGACAGATTATATACTTTTTCTCAGCATTCAGAGGAGCGTCAAAGTGCACAGTTTGTTCTTTATCATATTCTGAATGTTTTACTTAAATTAATAGCACCGATTTTATCGTTTACCGCCGAAGAAGCTTATTTAGCTTGGGATGGCTTAAAAGAAAGGAAAGATTCGATTTTTCTCTCGTCTTTAGATGACATTGATCTAAAAAAATGGCGCAACGATAAACTCATCGAATGTTGGGAAAGAATTCTTAGCCTGCGGAATCAAGTTCTAAAAGAAATAGAAAAACGAAGGGAAGAAGGCGAAGTTGGCAGCTCTTTAGAAGCCAGAGTTCTTATAACCTGCGAAGATAAAGATTACTCTTTTTATAAAGAGCACGAAAGTTCTTTAAAAGAAATTTTTATTGTTTCTTCGGTTTTTATAGAAAAAGGAATTTTTTCTATAAAGGTAATAAAGGCAATTGGTAAAAAGTGCCTGCGTTGTTGGAATTGGAGCGAGGATACAGGAGAAGACTCAAGATACCCCGATGTTTGCAATAAATGCTTAAAAAACCTACTAAAGGAGGATAGCAAATGAAAAAGCGGTTTTCTAAAAAAGATTTGGATCTCTATAAAGAGAAATTATTTAATTTGAAAGATGATGTCTTAACCCAAATCAGAGATATTTCTAAAGATACATTGATGAAATCTCAGAAGGATATGTCAGGAGATATTTCCGGATACGGCATCCATATAGCCGATGTAGCTACTGACAACTACGAACGGGATTTCAATCTAGGCCTTGTATCAAACGAGAGAAATATTGTTATGGAAATAGATGGGGCTCTAAAAAGAGTTAAAGACAAGACTTATGGAATTTGTAATATGTGTAAAAAAAATATTAGCAAGATCCGCCTTGACGCTCGTCCGCACGCGGAATACTGCCGTAAGTGTAAAGAGAAAATGGAAAAAGAGAATAAAACCTAGCCTATGGTAGTAACGTGGGCAATTGCCACGGCAGTATTTTTGGCTGATTTCCTCCTTAAAGGCTATTTACATTCAAGATTTCCCTTTCAGTCAATTCCTTTAATAAAAAATATTTTTCATATTACGCTCGTATTTAATAAGGGCGCAGCTTTTGGAATTTTTCAAAAAAACGGCACATTTCTAATTTACGTCAGTATACTTTTTATTTTAATTCTCCTGTTTCTGATAAAACACGAAAAAGTAAAAAGTAAATTTTTCCTAATTGCCTGCGGCTTAATTATCGGCGGGGCACTTTCAAATCTCTGGGACAGAATATTCTTAGGGTATGTTATAGATTATATCGACTTACGCGTTTGGCCGGTTTTTAACCTTTCCGATTCTTGTATTACTGTTGGAGCGGGCTTTCTGCTCTGGGATTCATTCCGAAGAAAAGATAAGAAAAAGAAAACAAGAAATGGAAAAAGTATTAGTTGTTAGCGAAGAGTATTGCGGCCAAAGATTAGATAAATTCTTATACAGCCAGCTGCAACCTTTTTCCCGGACAAAAATTTATCGCCTGGTTAAGGAAGGTTTGGTTTCAGTAGATGGTAAAGAAAAAAAGGCCGGTTTTCGTCTAAAGCTCACGCAGCAAGTTATAGTAACTATAGAAGAAAAAAGAAATGAGTTGAAGCCGTTTGATTTTCCGGTTAAAATTATTTACGAAGATAATGATATAATAGTTGTTGATAAGCCTTTGGGTTTAGTTGTGCATCCGTTGCAAGTTAGCTATCACAAAACCCTGGTTAATGCGTTGATTCACTTAAAGAAAGAGTTGGCGCCTACAGGCGCTTTGCGCCCGGGAATAGTTCACCGCTTGGATAAAGAAACCAGCGGGGTGATGGTTATAGCAAAAAATAAATCCAGCTATTTGGGCCTTGTTTCGCAGTTTAAAGAAAGGAGGGTTACTAAAGAATATCGGGCAATATCCTGGGGGAGCCTAAAAGAGGAAAAAATGCTTATTGATTTACCTCTTAGCCGGGATGAAAAGAATCGGCTTAAAATGAAGGTTAACTTCCTTCGGGCAAAACAAGCTCGCACTGAGGTCGAAGTAATAGCAAGGCTAAGGGATTCAACTTATCTACGCCTTAGGCCTCATACGGGAAGGATGCATCAAATACGAGTACATCTTAAATTTTTAAACTTACCTATTATTGGGGATAAAAAATACGGAATAGAGGATGAATATAAAGAATTGTTTTTACACGCAAAAGAGTTAAGCTTTTTTCATCCGCAAAGCGCAAAACGCCTAAAGTTTAGTTCACCGTTGCCGGAGCGGTTTAAAAGATTCCTCAAGGAAAACAAAATGCAATAAAGCTATATGTACAGAATAAAACATTTAAATAATTTAGTCAAAGAAATTAACCTACCTTCGGACAAATCAATATCGCATCGGGCAGCTATTATTTCTTCTATTTGTCGCGAAAAGACCACAATACTTTCCTTTTTGCGCAGCGAAGATACTTTAGCTACTTTAGACTGCCTAAGGAAACTCGGGGTTAATATCCAGGAAAAAGGGGATTCACTCATTATAAACGGAACAGGGATGTATTTTTCCAATGACCAGAAAGTAACTCTTTACGCTAAGGAATCAGGAACAACTATGCGTATACTTAGCGGTTTACTCGTCGCTCAAAAATTCCCTGTTGAGTTTAAAGCCGATAAAACCTTAAATACGCGGCCTATGGATAGGATAATTAATCCTTTAAGAGAGATGAACGCGAATATAAGCGGCAAAGAACTTGCTCTTAGCCTGGGTGACGCGAAACCAATCACTTGCCCTCCTTTATCGATTTTGCCCGGTGAGAAAGGAATCAAAGGAGGGGAATTTAATTTAAAAATCGCTAGCGCGCAGGTAAAAACCGCGATCATCTTTGCTTCTCTTTACGCAAGCTCTCCGGTCTCAATTCGTGAACCTTATCCTTCCCGCGATCACACTGAGCGAATGTTAAAGCTTTTTAAGGCTAATCTGGACATTAAAGAAGGAGTAATCGTCTCCGGGCCCACATCGCGGCTAACTTCACCAAAAGAATTATACATTCCTTCGGATTTTTCTTCAGCCGCGTTTTTTATTGTCTTAAGTTTAATTCTGAAAAATACGGAATTAATTTTAAAAAATGTCAATATCAACCCTACCCGCTGCGGATTACTTAAAGTTCTGAAACGGATGGGAGCTAATATTGAAATTACCAATAAGAATGACAGCTACGAGCCTTACGCGGATATTAAAGTCAAAAGTTCTTTTTTACGAAGCGTTGTTGTTGAACCGGACGAAGTGCCGTCGATGATCGATGAAATACCGATTCTCTGCGTTGCGGCTTCCTTTGCCGGCGGACGAACGCTTATCCAGGGTACAAATGAGCTAAAAGTTAAGGAAACAGACAGAGTCAAGGCTATCTTTGAGAATTTAACCGCTGCCGGCGTTAAAATAAACACAGATAACGATGATGAGATAATGATTGAAGGGGAATCCGAACATAAACCAGCTCATTTTATGAGTTTTAACGACCATAGAACTGCAATGAGCGCGATTATCCTGGGAGCGGCGATCGGAAATAATTGTACTGTTGATAATATCCGGTGCATAAACAAATCTTTTCCCCAATTCATCCACTTATTTGAATCGCTATGAAGAGCCACACTGAACATTTAATCTTAAATACTAAAAAAAGAGTTGAATTCATTAATCTTACCTCGACGGTAGATAAAGTTTTGGCTAAAAGTGGCATTAAGGAAGGTTTGTGCCTGGTAAATGCTATGCACATTACAGCTTCGGTTTTTATTAACGACGAAGAACGCGGTTTAAAAGAAGATTTTAAAGTCTGGTTGGAAGGCCTTGCTCCCGAAGACGTTGATAAATATAGACACAACCTTACCGGTGAAGATAATGGTTATGCCCATCTGCGGCGAACGATTATGGGCCGGGAAGTTGTTGTGGCAGTAACCAAAGGTAAATTGGATTTTGGGCCCTGGGAGCAAATTTTTTACGCTGAATTCGATGGCCAAAGGCCTAAACGTATCTTAGTAAAGATAATCGGGGAATAATCCTGCAAGCCTAAGATTTCAGTTGTAATTTCCCTGCCTCTATTATATAATCCCTTTAATAAAACTTGTATTATGGAAATTCCTTCAACCTATAACCCCAAAGAAATAGAGCCGAGGATTCTGGAAAGTTGGCTTAGGAGCGATGTTTTTTTTGCTCAAATCAAAGCTAAGGATAAGCCTTTTTCTATTGTTATCCCTCCGCCAAACATTACCGGAATTCTTCATATGGGACATGGCTTGAATAATACCCTTCAGGATGTTTTGATTCGTTTTCAAAGAATGAGAGGATACCAGTCTTTATGGATGCCGGGAACCGACCATGCCGGCATTGCTACTCAAAATGTGGTAGAAAAAGATTTAGCGAAAAAAGGCTTGCGAAAAGAGGATATCGGCCGGGAAGAATTCATCAAAAAACTCTGGTCCTGGCGGGAAGTTTACGGTTCAACAATCATCGATCAACTTAAAAAAATAGGCGCAAGCTGCGACTGGCAAAGATTGCGTTTTACTTTAGATGATGAATATAACAACGCGGTTAATACGGCTTTTGTAAAATTATATCAAAAGGGGTTAATTTACCGAGGTAATTATATAATTAACTGGTGCCCGAGGTGTAAAACAGCTCTAAGCGATGAAGAAGCCGGCCACAAAGAGTTAGACGGCTGGTTATATTACATTAAGTATCCGGTAAAAACCAAAAAAACCTTACCTCAGAATAAGCAATACATAGTCGTAGCCACAACAAGGCCTGAAACAATGTTTGGTGATACCGCGATAGCGATAAACCCTAAAGATAAAAGGTATGACTGGCTAAGGAATAGTAAAGTTATACTTCCGGTAGTGGAAAGAGAGTTAAAAGTTATTGAAGATGACACAGTAGATCCGGATTTTGGTACCGGAGTGGTTAAGGTAACTCCGGCTCATGATCCGGCTGATTTTATGATGGGCAAGAAACATAACCTCGAGTTCATAAATATAATGGACGAAGCCGCGATTTTAAACAAAAACGTCCCTGACAATTTTATTGGCATGGATAGATTTGAGGCTCGCCAGGCATTATTACTGCTTTTAGAAGAAAAAAAAATAATTGAAAAAAAAGAACCACACAAGGTAAGCGCCGGGCATTGTTATCGCTGCAATACGATAATTGAACCGCGTATATCCTTGCAATGGTTTGTAAAAATGGGGCCTTTGGCTGAAAAAGCGATAAAGGTTGTTGAGGAAGATAAAATAAAATTTTATCCTCAAAGATGGAAAAAAGTCTATCTTAATTGGATGTGTAATATACGGGATTGGTGCATATCCCGGCAAATCTGGTGGGGGCATCGTTTACCGGTATATTACTGTCTTGATTGTAAAGAAAAAACTGATAACGCGCCGGAAACAGGGGTGATTGTGGCAAAAATAAGGCCTGAGGCCTGTCCCGAGTGCGGTTCAAAACGTTTATGCCAGGATGAAGATGTCTTAGATACCTGGTTTTCAAGTTGGCTTTGGCCGTTTGCTACCTTTGGGTGGCCTAAAAAAACCAAAGAGCTTAAGTATTTTTATCCTACTAACTGTCTGGTTACCGCTTCAGAAATTTTATTCTTCTGGGTTGCCAGAATGATTATGGCCGGCCTGGAATTTACAAACGTGATTCCCTTTAAGGATGTTATAATTCACGGAACTGTCAGGGACGAAAAAGGGGTAAAGATGTCAAAATCCCTGGGTAACATAATCGATCCCTTAGATATTATTGATAAGTTTGGTGCCGATGCCCTAAGATTTTCTTTAATGCTTCTTGCCGCCAGCGGCTCCGATGTTTATTTGAATGAAGAAAAGTTTTTGGTAGGAAGAAATTTTTCTAATAAAATCTGGAATGCGGCTCGTTTTATTCTCACAAGAATAAAAGAAAACAATTTAAAGGTAGTGGACCTAAAATTAAAAGATTTAGATCCGGTCGACGATTGGATAATAAATGAACTGGATAAAATTATTGATGAGGTTAGCGCTTCTATGGATAACTATTCCTTAAATGAAGCAACAAAAAAGATATACGATTTCTTCCGGCACACATTCTGCGACTGGTATATTGAAATTACCAAGGATAACTTTGATCTTAAAAAAGCTCAGGTAGCCACACACATTCTTTTAAGCTCAATAAAATTACTCCACCCCCTGATGCCGTTTATTACTGAAGAAATCTTTTCCTTAGTTAAAAGCCACACTCAACTGCCTCTGGAAGAATCAATAGTAAAATCAGCCTGGCCGCGAAAATCCGGGTTTAGTAATAATGCTACTTCCGCTAAAATAAGCGCCTTAATTGATGTGATACGTAATTTGCGTAACATAAAGGCTGATTTAGGCCTGGGCCGGAAAAAGGTAACCCTAGAAGTATGCTTAGCTAAAAATGATGAGAAACTGTGGGAAAATAATATTGCCTGGATAAGACGTCTCACCTTTAGTGAGGCCATTGTTTTTAAACCGGAGTTAAAAAGGATTCTTTACCGAAGCCGGGATTTAGCCTTAAATCTCGATATAAAATCGGTGGATTTAAGCATCTTTATTACTTCTCTGGATAAAAAAATTGAAAATCTTGATAATCTCCTTAAAAAAGGGACACAAAGATTAAATAATGAAAAGTTCTTGCAACGAGCCTCCTCAGATGCTATTGATAGAGAAAAAAAGAAGTTTGAAGAGATATCCTCAAACTCTAATCGTTTAAAAGGATTAAGAAATGTCTTTAAATAAAAGAATTCAGCTGGTAGTAAAAAATGCTTTAGGTGAGGATATTAAAGGAGGGGATATTACTACTTCCCTATCAATTCCCGCTAAACTTAAAGGCGAGGCATGGATTGTTGCTCAGGAAAAAGGCATTCTCTGCGGCATAGCGGCGGTGAAAAGCGTTTTTAGACAACTTGACAAAGGGATAAAATTTAAGGTTTTAAAAAGAGACGGTAGTATTTTCAAAAAAGGAGACAAGATTGCTCTTATCCGGGGTAAAATGAGGGTTATCCTTACCGGAGAACGGGTAGCTTTAAATTTTCTATCCTTGCTTTCCGGGGTCAGCACTTTAACTAAGAAATTCGTTACCAAGGTCAAAGGAATTAAAGTTCAGATCAAAGACACCCGTAAAACCATTCCCAACTTGCGAAGTTTAGAAAAATATGCGGTAAAGATAGGCGGCGGCTATAATCATCGTGGTTCACTCTCTGAAGGTATTATTGTCAAAGATAATCATCTAAGCGCTGCCGGTTATATCCGGAATCAACGTCCGGATAAAGAAAAAATTAGCCGGTTAATAGCTGCTTTAAAGAAGAGAAAGCCTTTTGCGGTTGAAATTGAAGTAGAGAGCGTAAAAGAGTTCCGAATAATAGCCGGTTATGGGCCCGATATCGTTATGCTCGACAATTTCTCCGTAAAAGACCTTAAAGCCGCGGTTAAACTGCGTAATGAATACTACCCTAAAGTTAAGCTGGAAGCATCAGGGGGAATAAACTTAAAAAACGTGCGCGCAGCTGCCGCCAGCGGAGTAGATTATATCTCTATCGGCATGATAACCGACTCTCCTTGTGTGATTGATTTTTCCTTAAATATAGTTGTTTAATATCTCTGTTATCCTGTTAGATTGATTCTATGGATAAATTTAAACTAATCAGTAAATTTAAACCTACCGGTGATCAGCCCCAGGCTATTGATAAGTTAATTAAGGGAATATGTAAGGAGGAGCGTTTTCAGACTCTTCTCGGGGTTACCGGTTCCGGAAAAACTTTTACCTTAGCCTGCGTAATAGAAAAGATTAATCGGCCGGTTTTAGTTATCTCACACAACAAGACTCTCGCCAGCCAGCTATATGCTGAATTTAAGGAGTTTTTTCCTAAAAATTCAGTAGAGTACTTCGTAAGTTATTATGACTACTATCAGCCGGAAAGCTATATTCCCCAAACCGATACTTATATTGAGAAAGACGCTTCAATAAACGAGAAATTAGACCGTCTCAGGCTCTCAACAACCAGTTCTCTATCCAGCCGTCAAGATGTGATAGTAGTAGCCTCTGTATCCTGTATCTATAATTTAGGCGCACCCGAAGACTACCAAAACTTAATTCTTTACCTAAAGTCCGGAGATACGATAGCCCAGAAATCCTTATTACAAAAATTAATCGCCTTACAATATGAAAGGAATGATTTTGACCTAAAAAGAGGGACTTTTCGGGTTAAAGGCGATACCCTGGATATTTTTCCGGCTTATAAAGAATGCGGGGTAAGAGTGGATTTTTTCGGCGAAAGAATCGAAAAAATCTATGAGTTTAATCCCCTCAGCGGAAAAAAAATTACTGAATTAGAGAAAATCGGTATTTATCCGGCGAAACATTTTATTATTGAAAAAGAAAAAGTCGGTAAAGCCCTGGTAACTATCGAAGAAGAATTAAAGGCGCATCTGGCTTATTTGCGTAAAGAAAATAAACTTCTTGAAGCTCAACGCCTGGCGCAGCGTACAGGCTTTGATATGGAGATGCTGCGTGAATGCGGATATTGCCATGGAATCGAAAATTATTCCCGCCATCTAAGTCATAGGCCGTCAGGGTCAAAGCCGTATTGCCTTCTTGACTACTTCCCATCATCTTTTCTTACGATTATTGATGAAAGCCATGTTACCTTACCTCAAATAAGAGGCATGTATAACGGTGACCAAGCTCGTAAAAAAACTTTGGTTGAACACGGGTTCAGATTGCCTTCTTGCCTGGATAATCGTCCCTTGAAATTTGATGAGTTTATGCCGTTGAATAAAGAGATAATATTTGTCTCGGCAACACCGGGGGAGCTTGAGCTTGAATCCTCAAAAAGCAAAGCTGTTGAGCAAATTATCCGGCCTACCGGCCTGCCGGATCCGGAAATTATAGTTAAACCCACTAAGGATCAAATTGATGATCTAATCTTAGAAATCAAAAAAAGAGCGGAACAAAAGGAACGCACTCTGGTCATCACTCTTACTAAACGAATGTCAGAAGAGTTAAGCAGCTATCTAAAGGACGCGGGGATAAAAGCTGCCTATCTTCATTCAGAGATCTACACTCTGGAACGGACAAAAATTTTAAAAAGCCTACGAGAGAAAAAAATTGACGCTCTTATCGGTATTAATCTTCTCCGTGAAGGCCTGGACTTACCTGAAGTGTCTTTAGTGGCCATTCTTGATGCGGATAAAGAAGGATTTTTGCGCTCAGCCACCTCCTTAATTCAAATTTCCGGCCGGTGTGCCCGTAATATAAACGGTCAGGTTTATATGTATGCTGACATATCCACCAAATCAATGAAAAAAGCAATTTCTGAAAGCCGCCGCCGTAGAAAGATTCAATTAGAGTATAACGCTAAACATAAAATAACCCCCAAGGGCATTCAAAAGGCGGTTAAAGAGGGGCTTGAGGTATATTTAAAAGAAGAAAAGAACCTAAACCAACGCCTGGAGTTAACCGGGGAGGATATCCAGCTACACCAAGTAGTCGCTCAATTGGAAAAAGAAATGTACTTGGCAGCAAAAAATCTGCACTTTGAAAAAGCAGCGCAATTACGGGATAAAGTGGTAGAATTAAAGAAGGTTATAAAGGGTAAGCGAGTAAAAGAGTGAGAGGAAATTAATGATTGCCGTAGATATAGGAAATACCAGTATACATATTGCTTACTTTAGAAAAGGCAAAGTTATAAAAACGTCTAAGCTTACCACATCTAAAGCTACTAAGGCTTTGTTAAAAAAAGCCCTGCACCCTAAAAAAAATGAAAATATCGTAGCCTGTTCGGTAGTGCCGAGAGTGACTCGGCTCATCCAAAAATTAGCAACACCTTCGTATGTTGTGGGGCAGAATATTAAGGTGCCGATAAAATCTTTCTATAACACAGGCGAGGTAGGCATGGATCGGCTGGTAGGAGCGTTTACGGCTAAGCAATTTTTTCCTCAAGTAAGATTGATTTTAGATTTTGGAACAGCCATAACTTTAGATATTTTGTCTAAACAGGGTGCCTATCAGGGAGGCTTAATTCTTCCCGGAATAGGATCCACGTTAGAAGTGTTTTCTCATTGCGCGATGCTCCCCAAACAGATAAAATTTAAAAAAACTAAAAAGCTAATTCCCACCTCTACTGAAAACAGTATTTCTAAGGGGTTAGAGCAGGGATTTTCCTTAATGATAAATTCCCTGATCAAAAGATACAAAAACAAACTAAAAATCGCTAAGGAAGAAAAAATTATCATTACCGGAGGAGAGGCAGGAGTAATTACTCCTTACTTGAATTTTCCCTTCAAATATGAGCCGCTTTTAGTCTTGAGAGGGTTGGAAATTTTAAGCCGCAAATTCACTTTTCCGCAGGCCAAAAAAAAAATTTAAAAAAAACTTGACATTATTTGACTGATAGGTATAATTTAGCACTCTGATGTTGAGATTGCTAATTTTGTAAGAAAGTTAAGTAATGTTAGGCGGAAATTTAAAGGAGGTGTTTCAATGAAGTTCAAGCCATTAGGAGACAGGGTTTTGATTAAACAGCTTGAGGCCAAAGAGCAGACTAAGGGGGGGATTGTGATCCCTGACACAGCAAAAGAAAAACCCCAAGAAGGCGAAATTATTGCTGTAGGCGATGGGAAGAAAGATTCTGAAGGCAAAATACAGCCGTTATCTTTAAAGACCGGCGATAAGGTGCTTTACGGAAAATATTCCGGAACCGAAGTTGTAATCGACGGCACGGATTATCTTATTGTTCGCGAAGAAGATGTTTTAGGCATTGTTGCGTAAAAGTATAATAGGAGGTAAATTTTATGGCCAAGCAATTAGCATTTAGTGAAGACGCTAGGAAAGCGATTCTAAAAGGGGTCGAACTCTTATCCCGAGCGGTTAAGGTTACTTTGGGGCCCAAAGGAAGAAACGCTGTTATTGAGAAGAAATTCGGTTCTTCCACCATTACCAAAGATGGTGTTACAGTTGCCAAAGAAATAGACTTAGAAGATCCTTATGAAAATATCGGAGCGCAGCTGATTAAAGAGGTTGCTGAGAAAACTTCCGATACAGCCGGTGACGGAACAACTACGGCTACGATTTTAGCTGAAGCAATCTATAAGGAAGGACTTAAAAACGTTGCCGCGGGGGCAAATCCCATGGCTTTAAAAAGAGGGGTTGATAAAGCCGTAGCAGTAATAATTTCTGAACTTCAAAAGCTTTCTAAAGAGGTTAAAGATAAAAAAGAAATTGCCCAGGTTGCTACTATTGCCGCCAATGGTGATTCAAATATTGGGGAGCTAATCGCTAACGCGATGGAAAAAGTAGGTAAAGACGGGGTAATAACCGTGGAAGAAGCAAAGTCAACCGCAACTGCTTTAGATGTGGTAGAAGGGATGCAATTTGATCAAGGATACCTGTCCCCTTATTTTGCTACTGACACTGAGAAAATGATAACTCTTCTTGAAGACCCTTATATTCTAATTTATGAAAAAAAGATCTCAAATCTTAAGGATATGCTGCCGCTTTTAGAGAAAATTGCCCGTGCCGGCAAGCCTCTAATGATAATCGCCGAAGATGTTGACGGCGAAGCCTTAGCAACCCTGGTGGTTAATAAGATTCGGGGAACCTTAACCTGCTGCGCGGTAAAAGCACCCGGCTATGGTGATAGGCGTAAGGCCATGTTAGATGACATTGCGGTTCTTACCGGAGGAAAAGCGGTTACCGAAGAGTTAGGTATAAAGTTAGAAACCGTAGGGTTGGAAGATTTGGGGAAAGCAAAAAGAATTAGAATAGATAAGGAAAATACAACTATTGTCGAAGGCGCCGGTAAAACTGATGCTATTCAAGGAAGAATTAAACAAATCAGAGCCCAGATTGACAATAGCGACTCTGATTACGACAAAGAAAAACTTCAGGAAAGATTAGCAAAGTTGGCTGGCGGCGTAGCTGTAATTAATGTTGGCGCTGCTACCGAAACTGAGATGAAAGAGAAAAAAGCAAGAGTCGAGGATGCTTTGCATGCGACTCGGGCGGCAGTTGAAGAAGGAATTATCCCCGGTGGAGAAGTAGGTATTTTACACAGCATACCGGCCTTAGATAATATTAAGGCTGCAGGGGATGAAAAAATCGGAGTAAATTGTATCCGTAAGGCTTTGGAAGCGCCTTTGAGGCAGCTGGTAGCTAATGCCGGAGTGGAAGGCTCGGTAATAGTAAATCAGCTCAAAAAAGAAAAAAATACTATAGGGTTTGATGCTGAAGACAATAAAATTACCAATATGATTGAAGCGGGAATAATCGATCCTACAAAAGTAGCTAGAACCGCTTTGCAAAATGCGGCGTCTATTGCTTCTTTGTTGATTACTACTGAGGTAGTTGTAGCGGATATGCCGGAAAAAGAAGGTAAACAACCGGCAATGCCTGGTGGAATGCCCGGAGGAATGGGTGGTATGCCCGGCGGAATGGGTTACTAGTTAAGTAAACACACTAAATATCCCCGTTCATTAAGTTGAGCGGGGATATTTTTTTGTCCTTTCTAAGTTTGCCTATGTTTTTCGCCAAATAGTGGTATAATAGTTTGTCGTTTGGATATATTTTGAGTAATTTGAAGGTAATTTATGAGAAAAAATAAAAGTTTCTGCCTAAATATCACTAATACTGATAATTTGAATATCGGCTTTTTCCAATGCCGCCTGGAACCTAACGCCAAAACTATTACGGCAAATCCGGTTTTAGCCCGAATTTTAGGCTATTCTCTGCAAAAAGAAGTTATCAACCAGAGATTCACTGATCTATTCCTTAAAACCATAGATAAAGAAGTTTTCTTTAAAATTCTAAATCGAAATAAGACAATCAATTCTTTCGAGGTTGCCTTCAAAAAGAAAGACGGCCAATCTTTGTGGGTGACGATTACCGCCCATCTCATACTCTCGGCTAACAAAAAAGAATGCTGGATAGAAGGGGCACTCCATGATATCTCAGCCCAGAAAAAAAATATCAGCAGATTGGCCATGGAAAGGAATTTCTTTGAGAATCTTTTAGATAATATACCCGATGCGGTTTATTTTAAAGACCGTGATAATCGAATCATAAAAGTTAATAGCTTTTATGTTCAGGGGGCAAGACTTAAAGAAGCGGAAATCATCGGTAAAACCGATTTCGATTTTTTTCCTCCTGAGCAGGCAAAAGATATGTTTGAAGATGATAACCGGGTTTTATCTACCGGTAAGCCGATAGTCGGTAAGATCGAAAAGACCTCGCTTCCTGATGGCAGCTGGAATCAGGTAATCACGACTAAAATCCCCATGCATGACGGTTCAGGAAAGATTATCGGAACCATGGGAATAACCCGGGATATGACTGCTTATGCTAACTTAGAACAGCAACGTATAAATATGATGGTAAATGCTTTAAAAGTCTTAGGCAAAGCCTTAGAAATGCGCGACCCTTATACTTTTAGCCATACCAGGCGCGTAGCTAATATCGCGGAAAAAATTTCTAAAGCCTTGGATTGGGATGAAAATCGTCTTTTAGCTATCAGGTTAGCCGGGGAACTCCATGACTTAGGTAAGATAAGCATTCCCTTGGATATTTTAAACAAGCCCGGTAAACTAAACAACTTAGAGTATCGTTTGATTCAAGAACATGTCGAGAATTGCTATAATCTTATCAAGGATATTGAATTTCCTTTTCCTTTAGCGGATATTATTTACCAACACCATGAGCGCTTAGACGGGTCAGGCTACCCCCGGAAATTAAAAGGCGCGGAAATATTCATAGAAGCCAGAATACTAGCTGTGAGTGACGTTTTAGAAGCAATGACTCATCATCGGCCGTACCGCGAGGCCTTAGGGATAAATAAAGCCTGTGAAGAGTTGGAAAAAGGAAAGGGTACTAAGTATGATAGTAAAATAGTAGATACCCTTTTCGATCTTATCAAAAAAAACGGAAAAAAAGAATTTTGGTTGGATAGTTAGTTTTTTATTCCAACTTTTTTTCTTGCCTTTTTACTTTTTTGTGATATATATATATTTACCTATAACGCAACGAATAATCAAAAACTACCCTAAGAACCAGAATAATTAAGTAATGAGAGAAGTAAAGATATTTGCCAGAGCCGGCCAGGGCGCGATTACAACAGCCACTATATTGGGGGAAGCCTTATTTTATGAAAATAAATATGCTTATGCTTTTCCCCATTTTGGGGCCGCTCGAATGGGGGCTCCGATGAATGCGTTTGTCAGGTTTGATGATAAGCCGATTCGCCGGCGTTCTCAAATTTATGAGCCGGATTATATCATCGTAATTGATCCTACTTTAATCGAAAGTCAAAAATGTTTTCAAAATCTAAAAAAAGGCGCGAAAGCGGTCGTTGCCATAAGAGAAAAAACAATCATTCCTGAAGTCAAAGATGCCGAAATTAAAACTTTGCCGGCTGAAAAAATAGCTATGGATATAATCGGAAGGCCTTTTGCCAACACTATTTTAGTAGGTGCTTTTGCCAAAATAACTTCGGAAATAAGTTTGGAGGCGGTTTTAAAGGCGGTCGAAGAAAGATTTAAAAGTAAACCGCAGATATTACAGAAAAATCTTGATGCCGTAAAAAAGGGGTACGAAAGTGTTTAGTATATTAGCAAGCCGGGCAAAAACTTCCTGCGCTAATCTAACCGGTTCCTGGCGTTTAGCCCAAAAACCAAAGTATTTGCAAAAAGAATGTATTAATTGCGGGTTGTGTAAATTTATCTGCCCTGAAGCTTGCGTTGAAGGCACAGAAAATAATGCTTATTCAGTAGATTTAGATTACTGCAAAGGGTGCGGGCTTTGTGCTTATATATGCCCCAAAAAAGATATCGAAATGGTTCCTAACCAGGATAAGGTTTAAAAACAAGTTATGAAGAGATATTTAGAAGGTTCATGGGCAATGGCAGAAGCGGCAAAATTATGCCGGCCCGGTGTTATTGCTGCCTACCCAATCACCCCTCAAACTCATATAGTTGAACATCTTGCTAAATTTGTTGCTGACGGAAAGCTGCAATCTCAGACTTTAAATGTTGAAAGTGAACATTCCGCGGCTTCCGTAGTCTTAGGTGCACAAGCCGCCGGCGTTAGAAGCTTTACCTGTACCAGCTCTCAAGGCTTGCTTTTAATGGGGGAAGTTGTCTTTTGCATAGCCGGCATGCGTTTACCCATTATGATGATTTGTGCCAACCGTGCCGTATCAGCGCCAATTAATATTTGGAATGACCAACAGGATTCAATTGCCCTAAGAGATGCCGGCTGGATACAGCTTTATGCTGAAAATAATCAGGAAGCGGTTGATTTAATTATTGCCGGTTATAAGATGGGTGAAAATCCTAAAATTATGTTGCCGGTAATGGTTTGTGTCGATGGTTTTATTCTAACTCACGGCATGGAAACAATAGATATGCCTAGCCAGGAAGAAGTTGATAAATTTCTTCCTCAATACAACCCGCCCTATAAACTTGATGTTGATGATCCGATGAGCTTTGGCCTTTTAGGTGATCCCAGCGTATACGCCGAAACCCGTTACGCCATTCACAAAACAATGGAAGAAGTTATTGATTTGGTGCCTCAAGTTGGCAAAGAATATAAAGATTTATTTTCCCGGGATAGCCTTAAACTAATAGAGTCTTATAAGTTAGAAGATGCTGACCTGGCAATAGTGGCTATGGGTTCTGTTTGCGGAACGATTAAGGATGTTGTCGATGCCGAAAGAGAAAAGGGTAAAAAAGTCGGGCTCCTGAAAATAGTTACTTATCGGCCCTTTCCCAAAGACGCTATTAAGGCTGCTGTAAATAAAATTCCCTGTCTGGCTGTAGTAGATAAAGATATTTCTTTAGGCTCAGACGGTGCCTTATATTCAGAGATTAAATCACTATTAAATTCTGATAAAAAAGTAAGCGGTTTTGTTGCCGGTTTGGGCGGACGCGATATAACAGTTGATACCATAAAGGGCATTATTGCCTCGGCGGAAAAGAAAACCAATAGTTGTACTTTTGTCGATTTAAATAAAGCTTTACTCTGGGATGAATTCAAAGCATCTTAAAAAAAGAGGATAGATGGCTAAAAAACATTTTGAAGAAAATTTTTACGTATCCGGACATACTGCCTGCGCGGGATGCGGACAATCTATGGCTGTCCGGATTGTTCTGAATACTGCCGGGAAAAATACTATGGTTACAAATTCTACCGGCTGTCTTGAAGTTTTTTCCACTAAAGCGCCTGAGACAGCATTCGGGGTTCCCTGGATACACTCTTTATTTGAAAATTCAGCCGCAGTTGCCAGCGGTATTGAAGCAGCTCTAAAACACTTAAATAAATTAGATGATATTCATGTAATAGCTCAAGCCGGGGACGGCGGAACCGGAGATATTGGCTTACAGGCTATTTCCGGTATGCTTGAACGAAATCAGGACGTCTTATATGTTTGCTACGATAATGAAGCCTATATGAATACCGGGATTCAGAGAAGCGGTTCCACACCCTTTTATGCGAATACTACAACTTCACCCATAGGTAAACATTCCCTGGGTAACCCTTTGCCGAAAAAACCTATGGTTGAAATTTGCGCGGCTCATCATATACCCTATTCAGCTTCAACCTCTGTAGGCAACCCTAAAGATATTGAGAGAAAGGTAAAAAAAGCGCTATCAATAAAGGGGCCTAAATATCTGCAAATACATGTGCCTTGCCCCTTAGGTTGGAAATCAGACTCAGCCCAAACAATAGAGGTTGCGAAACTTGCAATCATAACCGGTTTATACCCCTTAATCGAATATGAATATGGAAAACTTACAAAAGTTATGAAAATCCCTTCATCAAAACCAGTTCAGGAATACCTCAAAACTCAAGGCAGATTTAAACACCTGCTCAAAAACGAGAAAGCACTACAAGAAGTTCAGGAAGTCGCCAATAAAAATATAGAATATTACGGGCTTAAATAAAGTTTAACGCTGCGTTTTTGCAAAAAAAGGAGGAGAAATGGCTAAAATTACTATTGATGAAAATGCTTGTGTAGGCTGCGGTTTATGTGTAAATATGTGTGCAGATGTTTTTGAATTAGGCGATGACAATATTGCTAAAGTAAAAGCTAATGAGTCCGCTGATTGCAACCTTCACGACGTTGCATCCCAATGCCCGGTAAACTGCATTGTTATAGAAGATTAACCGCTCAAGGGATTTTGTTTTGACAAAGGGATTTTTATGTCGATTTCCCGGGCTAAACTTTCAAGAAACTTTAACCTCTCAATAAACTCTTTTTGGGCTTTAATATTATCGCGGTAGGTTTGTTTTTTGGCTTCAAAACTTTCTTCATCAAATAGCGTCTTATCTTTTAGCTGAAGTATATACGCTCCCTTTTCTAAGGGTATAATTTTTGAGTAAATTTCATCCTTTTTAAGGGCAAATGCTATCGTACTCACCATCCGGTTAAGCCCTATCCCTTCAATGTAATCATTATATTTAAAGTATTCCGTTTCTTTAAACTCAATATTTTCTTTACCTGCCCCGTCTATGTGACTGGCGGCTTTACTTAAATCTTTTACTTCTTTTTTGCTAATCTCATTTAGAATTTCCTGAGTGAACTTTTTTGCTTCTTCTTTGGCCCGGATAACAATAAGCGCCTCTTTAACCTCGCCTTTGATTTCACCCAAAGCGGGGATAATGGCCGGCTTTTCTTCTTCTTTGCCAACAATTATAAGACCTTTTTCCAATTTTATCGGTTCACTTATTTGGTTTACCGCTAAGCTGAACGCTTTCTGAGTTATTGCCGGATGCCAGCCAATCTCATTAACAGGATCATCTAAGCCAATAAAACCGGTTTCTTTAATCTCTAGTGAAGTCTTCTCTTTTTTGCTTAGGTACTCCCGCAGATCATTAAGAGTCTTTAACTTAGATAATTCACTTAATTCTTGGTCATTTAATTGGCTGCCTTGGTCAATTAAAGCGTATTTTATATTTATCTTAGCCTCTCTCTTAAAAAGAGATTTATTATTTTTATAATACTCTTCAATTTCTTTTGGGCTTATTCCTATATCGACCCGAAATTTTTGATAGGGGATAAAGAGGTAAGCGATTTTTGCTTCCTGAGTATCTATTTCATGCAGCCTTCGAGCCTCCTCATCGGTGACGGTGACATGAACAACTTCTTTCCATAATTTATCCATCACAATAAGTTCTCGAATGTATTCTTCAAAACTGCGCGGGGTAAGGCTAATGTTGAAAGCCCGGGAGATATGGTTTATGTATCTGGTGTAAGAAGCTTCGTCGAATTTTCCGCCTCGGGTGAAATTTCGGTTAACCCATTCTATGATCTCTTTATCATTTACTTTGATTTTTTTCTCTTTAGCCTTCCAAAGAAGACGAAAATATACTTTAGCTTTTTCCATAATTTCTTCGGGAGTAATTGCTTTTGATTCATTTCTTAAGTTTGAATAAAGAATAAAATCCAGGCGTGCCAGCTCAATATAGTATGTAAAGTTAGTTATGGGTATTTTTTGGTTCCCAATTTCAGCAATCACAGGCACCCTTTTTTGCCGTAAAAAAGATTGTGCCCCGGAAAGAACAAAGACTACGATAATAGCTATGGCTACTACCCAGAGAATTTTTTTCGCGTGTTTTCCACGAATTATAGCAAGCATTCCAATATCATAGCCTATCTAAGCGATTTTTCAAGAAAAAAATGCACATGAATGTTCTTTTCTGTCATTCCCGCGAAAGCGGGAATCCAGGAAGTGGCGAAGCCGGTTCAAAAGGAGGGGGAGTGCTTTATGGCTTGTAAATACTTCCGTTTTATGTTATCGTTTATTAGAGAAATTGTTCTGTGAAAATATGGGGGTGCATGGATTCGACTTAGAGGTTAGATGAATCGGTTGCATGCCGTAGGGGTAAGGCCGAACGTATACGGGCTTACAAAACATAAGAGCAACACCTTACGTTGCAACACCTGCTTACGCTGTTAGCTAGGTAGGACCTTTAAATTTTTTGTCTCAAGAAATTTAGAGGTACACTTTTTGGGGCTAGAAACAAGCCTCTGGCTTTGAGGGCTTGTTTTGAAACACTCCAAAGCTGCTTTCTGGGAAATCCCGCCTTTTGGAGTTTCCAGGGAAAAGATAAACATAAGGCTAAGCATGTAGGAGCTGTTTGTCACCCCTCTAAGGACGCGGGTTCGAATCCCGCCACCTCCACTCAATGAGACTTACCCTTGACATTAAAGATGTCAAGGGTTTAGCCGAATTGAATCCCGCCGAGTTAGGGTAAAAGGTCAAAGACGTTTTACCCTATATACAGCGAGGCGGGACAAGCCCAGGACTTACATCTTTCAAAGAAAAACCTCTAGCTAACATTCACCATCATTTTTACCTCACTGTCATTCCCACCTTTCCCCGTTGTCATTCCCGTACGAAGTGCCCGAAAGGTAAAAGCAGAAATCCATCTGAATTTTCTTTTGCTATACGAGTATATCCCTCAGCAATAACAGAGGATATACCACAACATCAGAATTACTAATCCAATTGAAATCTACTTCCTTAATTGAAGATTCAACTTGTTAAACTGTCTGCCTAATTACCAATTCTATAAAAAACAAAAAAATATTGACATATATAAGGTGAGGGGTAGATTAAGAGATATAGGATATACCGACGTTAAAAGTTACTTTTAACCAGTTAAAACGCTGGTAGACAAAATACGTTCTTTCTCACACGATATTTTCTTTTAGATCACCGTTTGTTTACCGGCCTCCGTGTCTTTATGGCTTTATGGGGCCGGGTAAGCAGGCGACCCTAAAAGGAGGTAAAGTAGATGAAGAAGAGACGAGTACCAGTAGGGTGCAAAGAAATATTCTGCAGGTATATAGTCAGGAATGGTAAAATCATTTATCCTAAAAAGGGTAAATGCTTCCATTTCTATGTAAAAGCAAGATAAAACTTGTGAGCGTCTACCAGCGTCTTATGATAGCCATAAAAAGGAGGTATGAAAATGGGAAAGAAAACAACCAACTTCAACAAAACGGGAATTAGTCGGCTGCCAAATGACAAACCGGTCTTATATAAGATAAAAACTCAATCGGGCGATACAAATTATGCTGGAGTTGCGAAAAGAGGAAGAGTTCAAGAAAGACTTGAAGAACATCTTGGAGAAATCCCCGGGAGCAAGGTTCAAGTAGAGCAATTTAATAGCATAAAAGATGCAGAAAAAAAAGAAGGCAACGTTATTAAAATAACTCAGCCTAAATATAACACAAAAGGTAAATAATAAATTAGAAGACGTTTTGTTTTTAAATAATTAAGTATTGAGTGTTCCCGGAATTTCCTAATCATTGAAAAACCTCTAAGATCTATCTTCAAGATAGATCTTAAAAAAGAGAGTGGGTGGCAAGAAGAAAAAGAAATAGGTATTATGCCCCCGATTAGCAATAAAGATAAGGAAGAAATAATGCCGCCTCTTTGGAAAATAAAAGATGAATCATTTTGGCTTGCTGGTACGATGCACTTTCTGAAGAAAGAAGATTATCCAATATCAGATATCGTACAGGAAGTAATAAATATTGCAAAGATACTCGTATTGGAAGACAAAGATTTTTTAATTAAGGGACAGGATCTTGGCATATATAAAAGGGGCGAAACTATCCACTCAGAGCTTTCACTCTATGCTGTTAACCTCCTCTCAGAGATATGCAAACAAGTAGATCTTGACTTTAAGGAAATACAAATGCTTAGACCCTGGAAGGCGACTATGGTAGTATCTGCTACAGTGTGGAAATCCATTGGGTTTTCCATCGAATATGGTTTTGATAAATATCTTCTCAATACTTTCTTATCATCCAACGATCAAATCATTAGTTTAGAAGATTCATCCGAAGTATCACTATTTTTTGACCGCCTTTCTCGAAAAAATCAAGAAAAAATGCTCGTATCCAGTCTAGAAAATATCGAATTAATAGTTCACCAGATAGAAGGTCTTCACAAGGCTTGGAAGTTAGGCTCAGAAGTCCTTGTGATGAAATTTGCCCATGAACCACTGAAAATAATCCCCAATCTTTTTCAGCAACTTATACTAGACCGAAATGTTGCCTGGCTACCAAAAATTATAAAGCTAATTGACAAAAAAGACCCTGCTTTAATAGCCGTTGGAGCTGCGCATTTGCTTGGAGAGTCGAATATTATTGATTCGCTTATTAACGTAGGTTACAATATTGAGCGACTGGCTTAGAATAAAATTTGAAGAGTGCGATATTTAGAAAAGAGAACTAGAAAAAGGGCGGTTCTACTTTAAAGTAATTAAGTATTAAGTAGATTTGTTCTGAATTCTAAAGGAGGTATTTGTATGAGTAAAAAGTTTGTCTGTTTAGTTTTAGTTGTTTTGTTTGCTGTTTCTGCTACAGGGTGCGCTACTCTGTTCAAGCAAAAAAGCCGAACGGTTAACTTTTCTTCTGATCCAGCAGGAGCGACAATCTATATCAATGGTAACAGAATGGGTAAAACCCCTATGCCGTTAAATTTATCTAATAAGAAATCTGTTACTGTTACTTTCAAAAAAGATGGTTACGAAGATAGAACTTATATTATCAATACTAAAACAGGCACAGGTTGGGTAATATTGGATATTCTTGGTGGATTTATTCCTGTCATAATTGATGCTGTCACCGAAAATTGGTATAATCTCGACACTGATGATGTGTCAGTTATATTGGAAGGAGTCGAGAAAAAATAAAGATAGATAAAAGTAGGGGAGGCGCCTTTAAGCTTTAGGGATGTTTCCAGCGTAAAATAATTAAGTATTGTGTCCCCCGAATTCTGAAAGGAAAAGGACAGAAAGATGATAATTAAGCACTGTGTCCCCGGAATTATGAGGTAGGGTTAAGAGTATGGATAGAGATGATGTTTTAGAAAGATTGAGAAATACGATTAGGCAACTTTTTGTAGACTTAGAGAATCAGATAGGTCTTATTATTGAATTCGAATGTTTACATTCTTTTGTTGGTGCTAATAATCAGCTTTTACCTCCTGATAGACTTATCATAAGGTTAGGGAGCAATTGGGAAGATGTAGATGTGGCTCATGAATTAAAACATATAAAGATAGAGCTCATTGATGGGTATTGTGTTTTAGCATGGTG
>JAIWAR010000008.1:0-28554 GCA_048634245.1 Methanosarcinales archaeon
AGTCAGGTATACCGGAATAAATCCACCCATTTACGGCAAATGCTGAACAATGTTAAGTTCCTAAGTTTTCGATATTATTATTATAACCCCGCGCAAGAGGAATACGTATGGAAAGATAATTGGCAAGCAAGAGAGGGGGAAGAAGAGAGAAGCATTCCTCTGGCGGTAAGAATAAGCCTTGAATTTGATGAGAATACCAAAGAAGAAGAGGTTACCAGAACTATTACAATCCCCGCTGGTTGATAAGATCCCTCCTTTTCCGCCAGAGGCG
Organism: Methanosarcinales archaeon; assembly: GCA_048634245.1. Classification (GTDB taxonomy): domain Bacteria; phylum Omnitrophota; class Gorgyraeia; order Duberdicusellales; family 4484-171; genus Susulua. Next base: position 272 of record JAIWAR010000008.1, read on the forward strand.
GATCCGCCTTCGGCGGAAAAAGTATTAGGAGGGTCTATCCCTGTGGATAATCACAAAGGTAGTGTATTAGTGATTGTTCTCTGGGCCCTTTGCTTGCTGACTACTTTTGCTGTGCATCTGGGTTTTGGGGCAAGACAGAAAATTATAATGGTTGGGCGGCTTGATGCCAGAGATAGGCTGCATTTTATAGCTGAGGCAGGTATCAAGCGGGCCATTTTAGAATTGAAGAAGAAAGATAGAACATCCGGCTTTGATGCCTTAAAGGATTATTGGAGTAATAACATAGGTATTTTTAAGGAAATACAGGTGGGCGCGGGAAGATTTACAGTGAGCTATAATTATCTAGACACCGAAAGCGGTGAATACCAGGTTAGATACGGTATTATAGATGAAGAGCGAAAAATAAATATAAATAAAGCGCAGCGCAGCGTAATTGAACGTCTTTTTAGGATTGCCGGACTGAGCGAGATGAAGGCACAGAATTTAAGTGCTTCTATAGTTGACTGGAGAGATAAGGACAGCGAACTATCTATACCCTTAGGGAGCGCTGAAGACGGATACTATAGAAATCTAAGAGACCCTTACGAAGCTAAAGATGCGGATTTTGAAGTGCCGGAAGAGTTGCTTTTAGTTAGAGGAATGAACCGGCAAATTTTTGATGAAATAAAGGGTTTCATTACTATTTATGGTGAGGGTAAAGTTAATATTAATACTGCTTCGGAGGATGTTCTGTTGTCTTTAGGGCTTCATGCGAGCGTGGTGAATAAAATTTTGTCTTTCCGCTATGGCCAGGACATGATAGAAGCCTCAGCTGATGATAATGTATTTAGTTCAGTTTCAGGCATAATGGCAAGGTTGAGCCAATTGTATTCGTTAAGTGCGGGTGAGGTAGCTAATTTAAGCAACTTGGTATCAGCAAAAAAAATAACTGTTAAGTCTAATAATTTTATGATAAAGAGTATCGCTAAATTGGATAAAAAAGAAACATTTCTTAAAATAGTCTGCGTATTTGAGAATTTCTCTGAGGACTCCGATGAAAGCGGCTTAAATGAAGATGAAAAGATTAGATATTGGAGGGAAGGACTATAAGGATGAAAAAAGAAGTTGTTTGTATTAATTTTAATAGTGATAGGTTTAAGTTTGCCCGGACAACATGCTTGCCTAGCAAGAGAGAGATAACCGACCTCGTGATTAAAGATATCCAGGGCCTTGCTGACAGTGATATCTCTAAGGTCATTAGAAGTTCATTTAAAGAAGTAGGGGCTAAAAATCCCAATGTCATCTGCGTCCTTCCTTCTCAGTCGTTAATGACTAAAAATATTGAAGTACCTTCCCGTGACCCTAAGGAGATAGAGGAAATTATAACTTTGCAGTCAGGCAGATATACTCCTTATTCAAGAGAGGAGATAATTACAGACTATATCGACATCGGCGTTTATAGGCAGAATTATACTAAGGTTTTGATTGTTGTTGTTCCCCGAAAAGTTATAAAAAGACATTTTGAAATATTAAATGGTGCAGGTTTAGAAATAGAGAGAATCTCTATTTCCCCGGAAGCTATCAGCCTCATTTATCCGCATATCTCAAGAGCAAAAACAGGGAATGGCCCAATAGGCATTATTCATACTAAGGATGATTCTACGGATTTTACCGTTATCTTGAAAAATAGGACAATATTTATAAGGAATTTCCCTATAGGTGTGCAGCATTTTTTGGCTGAAAGAGAGAAATATAATGAGAAATTTACAGAAGAGGTTAAAAAGTCTCTTGAGTCCTATCAGAACGAAGATATTGAGAGAACTCCCAACAGGATTGTATTAACGGGCGCGGCAGAAGAAATAGAAAATATAAAACCTGTTTTAGATAATACCTTATATATCCCCGTTGCGGTAATGTCTTATCTGGATCGCTTCTCCATCAAAAGAGACGTCCTGAATTTCGTTTCTACCGTAAAACAGATATCATTTTTGGACATTATCAGCCCGCTTTTTATATCAGATGAATTGATTATTAATCTTGTGCCTGAAGAGGTAAAACTAAAAAAGAGGCTTGAGGCAAGAGGCAAAGAAATTATTAAGATGGGTATTTTGATAATGGCAGTATTTGCCTTAGTTTGCGGAATATTAATGGGTAATATTCATTTAAAGAGCACTTATTTAGAAAAACTGACCCTAAAGTATCGCTTAACAAATCAAGAGGCGCAAGGTTTAGAGAAGGACTTTTCAAGGATGCAGATAATAAGAAAATATTCATCGAGCCGCGGTTATCCTTTGGAAGTCTTGAATGAGTTATACAGTGTTATTCCGCCTGATATTTATTTTAATAATATCAAATTTAACGAAGAAGAGTTTTCTATAAAAGGCACTTCTGAGTCTATGTCCAAGGTCTTTACTCTTGTTGGCAAGATGGAGAAATCAAAATATTTTCAGAATGTTAAAACCAAATATACTACCAAGAGAAAAGAAGAAGATAAAGATTTTACCGATTTTCAAATTATCTGTGCATTTGAAGGAGCTAAATGATAAAGAAATTATCTGCATACATTTTACGTTTATCAAAAAGAGAAAAATTCGTTTTCTTCAGCGCTATTTTTTTTGTCTCACTTATCTTTTTGGACCGTTTAGTACTGGGGCCAATTTTATCCAAAATGAAATTGCTGAATAAAGAGATTCAAAGTCAGGAATCTACGATTAAGAAGAGTCTGCATATACTTGCTCAAAAAGACAGACTAAAAAAAGAGACGAATAAATACGCTTCTTTTGTCGTGCCTGCGCAATCCCAGGAAGAAGAAATGGTTTTTTTCTTGAAAGACATTGAGGAATTAGCAAATAAGTGTTCTGTATATGTAATTGATATAAAATCAGCCGGTCTCGCGGAGGAAGGTATATTTAAGAAATATCTTGTGAGATTAAATTGCGAAGCGCAGATGGAGCAGCTTATTGAGCTTTTCTATAAGTTAGAAAGTTCAAATAGGATGTTGAAGGTAGAGAAATACGACATTAGGCCCAAGACAGAAGGTTCGAGCGTTGTAAAGTGTACCGCATCTATTTCTAAAGCAGTGCTGCCATAAGAGGAGATTAAACAGAAAAAACCGGAGGTTAGAGTGAAAAAGCCAGCTTTTCTATTTAGTTTATTGATTCTTGTATATGTTTCTGTGTTTTGTTGTTTGTCTTCAGTGTGTTTCGGCGCTGATTACAGCACTATCAATGAGTGCCTGGATAATGCTCTAAAGCTAAAACAAGCCGGCGATATTGATGGTGCGATTTCGTCTATCCGTCGGGCGTTATCGACGGATTTTCTTAAGAAAGAGTTAAAGCCCGGAGCAGATGATGGAGACATATATACTAAAGAATATTTACAAATTTTAATAAAATATCTAAAGGCGGACGAAATAACATATACAGCTATTATTAACCATATCACTTCGGTAGTTAAAAAGACAAAGGAACTTTTTTTTGAAATGGCAGATGAATTGAAGGCTGGAAAGTTTTCTAAAAATACCGCCTCTTCGATTAAAGAGATGAAATTGCAGATGTCCAGAGAGATGGTTACTCACAGTTTTTGTGTTCCTCCTAAGGGCTATAAAAAGGTATATGATCTTATTCAGACAGCCCTTTTCTGGTATTCTAAGGCCTGGGGGAATCTTTATCACTTTGCCTACGAAAAGGTCAATAAAAAAGTCAAACTAGAGGCAGAAGCACTGCTTAGTTTCCAAAAGGGTAATGAGCTCTTTAGCCGGGCCGGTACCCTAATACTGGCAATGCCAACGAGGTAAAAAACACAGGTTGATGCACAGACTGTGTCTAATAAGGTTCATTCCCGCGAAAGCGGGAATCCAGGGTTTATTTCTTAAAACAGGGGGTGTTTATGAAAGCGGTAAAGGGGAAAGAAATTATTTTCACTGGTGAAAACAAAGTAGGCGAGTTAGCGGAGGTGGCTGGTGCAATTAAAGATAGAGAGATTAACATCCGGGCAATATCTGCTTGGGCTGCTGAAGGTAAGGCGGTTTTTAGATTGGTAACATCTGATAGCGTAAAGACAAAAGAGCTTTTGAGCGCTAAAGGGAATGTGGAGGAGAAAGAGGTGGTAATTGTCGAGATGCCTGATGAAGCGGGGCAACTTCAACTCCTTGCTTCTAAATTAAAAGATAATAATATTAACTTAGTCTACATATACGGAACAACTTGCGAGCCGGGTAAGCCAGCAATTATTGTTTTTGCTTCCGATAATAACGATAAAGCTTTAGAGATAATTTCTGATTAAGTTTTTAAGAATTAATTCGACCCTGAGTATTTTTGAAGGGCCGGCTACAGCTTTTTTTGTGTTCACTTTTGGCGGACTTCAAAAAAAGCTAAGTCTCATTAAATGCAAATACAATTTCCTTCTTCTTTTTTGTGGGGGGCCGCACTTTCGGGCTATCAGTGTGAAGGGGGAAACTCCAACTGTGACTGGTATCTTTGGGAAAAAGAAAGGGGCCTGGAGACTGCCGGCTCTGCCTGTGGCCATTACCACCTTTTTGAGAAAGATTTTCAGCTGGCCCGCGAACTCAATCTAAATAGTTTAAGGATATCCTTAGAGTGGGCGAGAATCCATCCTGAGCCTTCTTGTTTTCTAGAGCAGGAATTAGAGCATTACCGGAAAGTGGCGGATGCTTTAATAAAATATGGGCTAAAGCCGATGGTCACTCTTCATCACTTTACCAATCCTATTTGGTTTGTTAAAAAAGGCGGCTGGTCTGATTCCAAAAATATTGATTATTTCTTAAGTTTCTTAAAGAAAACGGTAGAGGCCCTACGAGAAAAGGTAGATTTATGGATTATTTTTAATGAACCCCTGATCTATATCTACAATAGTTTTATCCATGGAATTTGGCCGCCGGGGGACAAATCTTTAGGCCGGGGTAAGAAAGTCTTAGATAATATCATCGCAGCCTACCTTATCGGTTATCAGGAGATAAAGAGGATATATCAGCAAAGTGAGTCTTTACCCCAGGTTTCTATAGCTAAAAGTTTAAGGATATTTTCTCCTTGCCCCGGGGCTAATTTTGTTTTAAACTCTTTAAGCGCGGGTTTGCGCAGCCAGTGCTTTAATTTTTGGCTTCTTGATTATTTAGCGAAAAAAAATGCCTTAGATTTTCTCGGTATAAATTATTATTGCCGTGAGTTTTCTAAATTTAAAGGTTTAATAGGAAAAGAGTCCGACTATAAACCCAAGAACGGCAGAAAGAATTATCTTGGCTGGAATGTTTATCCTCAAGGGTTTTATAAGCTTCTTAAAAAATTAGCAAAGTATAATTTACCGATAATAATTACCGAAAACGGAACCGCAGAAAGGGAAAGCCCTTTTTATGAAGATTTTCTGATTAAACATCTAAAGAGTTTAGCTTTAGCGATAGATGAAGGCGTAGACATAAGAGGTTATTTTTGGTGGTCCCTAATGGATAACTTTGAGTGGGATAAGGGGTTTGGGCCTCGTTTTGGATTGGCCGAGGTTGATTATAATACCCTTAAAAGGCGCTTGAAACCTTTTGCTTATACTTATGGCAAGATATGTAAGGATAATAAATTAATATTTGATAGTTAAAACTCACAATTAATAATTAGAATATGGATTTTAAAGAAATCAAGCCCATTATCGCTAACAGTCCGCCTTTTAATAATTTAGGGCTGCGGCAGGTAAACAGATTAATCAGTATCTCTGAAATCAGAGAGTATAAAAATGGTGAGATAGTTTATAAAGAGGGAGGTCCCCCGGACTATCTTTATCTTCTTATTAAGGGAAGAGTTATGGTTTCAGCGGGAGCCGGGGCAAAGGATTGTGAGATAGAGATTCTTAAACGCGGCACTTGTTTTGGAGTAATTTCCCTTCTTACCGATGATCCTCATTCGGTAACAGCGAGATCAATTGAAAATTCTCTTATCATACGGGTGGAAAATAAAGTTTTTAAGGAATTTTTAAAGAAGAATCCTTATCTTTTTTTGGATTTCTCGCGTATTCTCTCCCAGAGAGTTACATCCAGATTCAAGCCCAAGAAAATATTTCAATCTAAAAAAATAGGTATTATGGGGAGTGTTTTGGCCGGGAAGACAAGGTATATGTTTGATTTGGGAGTAAAATTAAAACAGCAGCCCGCGAAAGAAGTCATTTGTATTCAAATTATCCCTCCCGAAGAATTTAACGCTCATTTTATCCCCGAGGCCATGCCTCAAGGTGACCGGAATAAGATTCTGCCTCTAAGAGATTTTAAGGAAAAGACTCTGGATAATTATATTATAAGAGGTAAAGCCGATTACCTATGCATAAGGGCGGATATTGAAGATAAATTTTTACCTCTTCTAAATTTTCTTTCCGAGAGTTATCATTTCATTCTTTATGAGATCCCGCATAAATTTCTGGAAAGACACTTCGATGATTTCATCATACCGGCTCATCAAATACATTTCATTCTTTTTCCCCAAAGATTAGAGCTAAGAGGGGCTGCGGCTTTGATAAAGAAATTGAAGTCTCACAACCCTCTTAATCGGGAAAAGATTAAAGTGATTCTTGCTGAGAGCTTTAATCATGAAAATTTACCATTTGAAAAGAAGAACAAATTAATTAATCACCCTATTTACGCTATTTTGCCTCATTTTGAGGGAGAAGATTATTCTAAGACTTTATGTAGGATTTCCCGTGAGATTGGGGAAGTTACTCTGGGCTTAGCCCTGGGCAGCGGCGGTGCCTACGGGTTTTCTCATATCGGGGTTCTAAAAGTATTAAAGAAGAATAATATAGTTATTGATATTATCTGCGGTTCAAGCGTGGGGGCGATAATCGCTGCTCTTTGGGCGGCAGATTTTAGTATTGAAGAGATAGAAAGGCTTTCTGGCGAGTTCGGAAGGAAAATCGGCAAATTTTCTATTATGGGATTTTCTTTTCCCTTTAGAGGTATTATGAAAGCAAAGAGATTAGAAAATATTTTAAAAGGCATTTTTAAGAATTTAACCTTTTACGATCTAAAGCATACCCTTAAAATAGTTGCTTTTGATTTTATCAAGCGAAAGCCAATTATATTAGATAAGGGCCTTATATACAAAGCTGTAGCAGCCAGCTGTGCTTTTCCGGGTATTTTTGAGCCGGTAAGGGTTAAGAAGAATATTCTTCTAGATGGGGGAATCTTAAATCCCCTCCCGACTAAAATACTTTTAAAGTATAATGCTAATAAGATAATCGCTTCTAATATTACACTTTCGGCCGAACAAGCCCTAAGGGAGAATCGTAAGCGCAGCCGGTTTCATATTTTTGATTTTATTTTTGGCAGCATTGGAACAATGCAGCAGCAATTTATAGAACAGGAAATGAAGATTGCTGATGTGGTTATTCATACCAATCTGGAAGGGCTGGGCTGGATGGAATTTGAAAAGATAGCTGAGTTTATTAAAAGGGGAGAAGCTGCAGCCCGGGAGAAGTCAGAAGAGATTAAGAAACTAGTATCTTTTTAATGCTTAAGATCTGTTGAAGTTAAGTCTAAACATAATGTAAAAGAATTAAAATGAGAGTGGTTAGTTTTATTTCCCCCATAGTCAGGGTTATATTTTTTTTAATGGTTGTTGGAGTCAGCGGAGATTCTGTTTTTGGAGAAGGAATAGGGGCGCGGTTTAAAGATGGAAAGAAGTTAACTTATAATATTTTTTTCAACGGGATTCCCTCGGGGTATATAGAGTGGATGTATTTGGGGCGCCGGGAGTTGGAAGGAGCGGCTGTAGACGAACTCTTGGTAAATTCCGATACAAAAATTCTTAAACTTCTAAACTTAACAAGCAAGGAGAGAGTTTTTCTTGATAGCGAAACCCGCCTTCCCGTAAAGGTAGAGCGGGATATTGTCTTTTTTGGCCGGAAAGAAGTTATTTCCGAAGCTTACAATCAAGATAAAGGATATGTAAAGATAAAAAGAAGTAATTCTAAAAAGACAGAGAGTATGCTTTATCAAGATAAACCCATCCATAATATTTTAGAGCTTCTTTATTTTTTTCCTCAAGATGTGGAATTGGAAGCGGGTAAGTGGATGATTTTTAACCTTCCTACTCAAAAGGTAAAAATAAAAATGGTGCGAAAACGTACCTTAAAGATAAAAGGTAAAAAATTTGATACTTTTTTTTTAGTAGGAAGAGGGGCAAAAAGATTTAATCTTTGGCTGGATATTGTTGAGAAGATACCTTTGCGTTTAGAGTTTATTACCCTGGCGGGTAAAGTCACCATTTTAAGAAAGGGAGAAATAAAATGATTCATCCTAAGGCAATTGTTGAAAAAGGTGTAATTTTGGGAGAAGACATAAATATAGGCCCTTATGCTTATATTGAGAAGGGGGTGTGCCTGGGTAAAGGAGTAAAAATTTCCGCTTTCGCGCATTTAAAAGGGAATACCCGTATTGGTGACAATACTTTTATCGGCAGCGGTAGTGTTATTGGAGAAGTTCCTCAAGCCTTAGGAGTTGAGGCCCCGGGGGGTAAGGTTTACATTGGAAAAAATAATACTATTCGGGAATATGTTACTATTAATTGCGCAAGCTCTCCGGATAAAGCTACTTTCTTAGGGGATGGTAATTTTCTTATGGCTTGTTCGCATATTGCTCATGATTGTAAACTGGCTAATAATATTGTTGTCTGTAACGGTGCTTTGATTGCCGGGCATGTTGAAATAGGAGATAAGGTTTTTATTTCGGGGAATTCAGCTGTTCATCAATTTGTCAGAATTGGCAGGTTGGCGATAGTGGGAGGGCTTTCCCGGGTTAACCAGGATATTCTTCCCTTTATGATGGTTGTGGGGGATTCCCGGGTTTGGGGGCTTAACTTGGTAGGTTTAAAGCGTGCGGATTTTAAAAGAGAGGAAATAAACCAGATTAGGAAAGCCTATAAAATCCTTTATCGCAAAGATTTATCTCTTAAGAGTGCTTTGGCAAAGTTAGAGAAGATTGAATCCGATAAAGTAAAGGAGATGATTGTTTTTATTCTTTCTTCTCGAAGAGGGATTTGCGGCCCTAAAAGGAGCACCTTGTGGGAGAAGCTATTCTTAGATTACCCCTATCTCACAAGAAGAAAAGTCCCCGCCTATGATTTTTTGCCTAAACCCGACCTAAGTAAATTCAACAAGGATTAACCAAAAATGTCCATCGGGAGGGTGGATATTTTTGGTAGAGAGTAAACCTTTTGGTATTTTTTTCGTCTAAATAAGTGTGGGGACGAAAATATTACCGTTTAGATAAAGGAAGGAGGTTGGAATGAAGAGAGCAGGATTGAGAAAAGCAAGCATGGCATTGATAATTTTAGTTTTAGTTCTATGCTTAGGTTTAGACAGTGTGCGGGCGGAAGAAGGTTATACCAAAAATCAAAACATTCCCCCGGATTTTGACAAAGGAGAAAAAATAGGCTGGCGCGGGGCTGATGGGCCTTTGGGGCTAAACAGAAAGGCTGAGATTGAAAGATTAAAGCAGCTGCGAGAGGAAGACCCTGAGAAGTTTAAAGAGATTGTCCAGAAACATAGGGGTAAATTAAAGGAGAAATTAGTTGATTTAAAGAAAAACAATCCCGAAAAGTTTAAAGCTCTTATGCAGAAAAGGCGTACCAATCAAAGAAAGCGCCTTGAATATTTGAGAAAAACAGACCCTAAGAAGTTTAAAGAGGTTATACAAAAGCGTAAGGGTAAATTAAAAGAGAAATTAGTTGATCTAAAGAAAAACAATCCTGAGAAATTTAAAGATCTTATGCAGAAAAGGCGTACCAATCAAAGAAAGCGCCTTGAATATTTGAGAAAAACAGACCCTGAAAAGTTTAAGGAAATCGTAGAGAAAAAAAGAAAATCTTTAGAAAATAGGCTGGAAAATATAAAGAAAAGTGATCCCGAAAAGTATAAAGAAATTATGCAGAAAAGGCGGGCTAATCGCGAAAAGCGCCTTGAACGTTTAAAACAAGCAGATCCCCAAAAGTATGAAGAGCTGCTTAAAAATCATCCTTTTTTAGGTGGTAGTGCCGAAGATATGATAGATAGATGAGAAGATGCTTGGGGATAGCAAGGGGCTTGATGATTAAAGACGATAAGGATTTTATGGGATGATAGCATATAACGAAAGCGAAATAATCGCTCAAGTTAAAGCCGGTGACTCTAAGGCCTTCTGTGAATTAGTAGAAAGATATAAGGAGAAAGCTGTGAGCATAGCTTATTCTTTCTGCGCTAATTATGAGGACGCAAAAGATCTTTCTCAGGAAGCATTTATTAAGGCTTTTAAATCAATAGGTGGGTTTAAGGTTCAGTCAAAATTCTACACCTGGTTTTATCGGATATTAGTTAATATATGTAAAGATTATTTGAGACGCAGGAAGAGTAATAAGTTTATTAAGCTCTCTGTAAAATTTAGAGTAAAAGATGGCATGGCAGAACCGGAGGATATTTTTGAGAGCGTTGTTTCTAACACCCCCAACCCGGGGCAGAAATTAGTAAATAAAGAGTTAGGAGAGCGCTTGACAAAGGCAATAAGCTCGTTGCCTCCGAAACAGCGTATGGTATTTACACTCAAAAATATTCATGGATTGACTTTAGTCCGGATAGCAGAAATTACCGGTGTTGCTTTAGGCACTGTAAAAGCACATTTATTTAAAGCAACAATGAATTTACAAATTAGATTGGAAGGATATATTAAAGTAAGCTCTACTCCCAAGAGCGGGACTGTCTAAAGGGATAAGTATTTATGGAGGTGTTAAATGAAAAAGTGTAATTACAAGGAGAGAGCCCTTTTAGCTTATTGTTACGGCGAGCTTAACCCGAAAAAGATAGAAGAGATTCGGGAGCATCTTCTTGTTTGTGAACCTTGTCTTTCCAAGGTTAGGGGTTTTGAGAAAACCCTAAATTTAATAAAGGGGCAAAAGCTAAAAAAGATTCCCGATGGGTTATTAAATAATTATACCCGGCAAGTATATGAAAAACTTAATAAGAAGCCAAGAATGACGCTTCTTAGTTTTTTTAGAGAAAAAATATCAGATTTATTAGAGGGTTTTAGCTCTATTTTTTCTCCAAAGTTTGCGTCGGCTTTTATTACAGTCTGTATTATGGTTTTTGTTTTTGTGTTAATACAGCAGAATAGAATGGATTCGATTAATTTGATAAATCAAGAAGTTGCTTTACTTGAGCAAATCGGTGAAGACATTGAAGAAGTTTTTCCGGAAAATAATGGGGAAAGAATATATCAGGTAATCGAAGAAACCGATGCGCTTATTTTTGCTCAGGCCCAAGAGGATAGTGAAGTTGAAGATATACTTTATGATCTTGAGCTGCTACAGGAATTAGGAGAGGAGATGGATGACAGTATTGTAGATGATTTTGAATCTTTCGATGAGCTGGAAATGGAATTGATTTAAGATTATTCGAGGTTAATCTTTGTAGCAAAAATTAACCAGCCGGTATGACAAGGCATTCTTTGTTCGGGCCGGGTTTTTCCTCTTCTTACTAAAATTCTTCGCAGGAGAATTTCCATTGTTTCAATATTTACGAATCCTTTTTCCTCTAAAGTAAATACAGCTTTAGTGAGCTGTTCAAAGGTCGGGCATATTGTAGCAAGCCGGCAGCCTCCTTTTAGAGATTTATAAGCGGCATCGATTAAATCCCAGGGGCTTCCAATATCAATCATTACAAAATCAGCTTCTTTTTCATCGAATTCATCGCTAATCTCCTGATGTTTGAATTCTACCCACTCACTTAAGCCGTTTTTTTCTAAATTCTTCCTGGCATTATCTAAAAATTCTTTATTTCTTTCATAGCTGTAAACCCGGCCGTTGGGCCTTATGAAGTTAGCTAGAGCGGTAGTTAGGGCACCGCTGCCTATACCGGATTCAATTACTTTTGCTCCGGGAAAAATATTGCTTCGGGTGAGAATCATTCCAATATCTTTAGGGTATAAGATTTGAGTCTTTCTTCTAACTTTCATTATCATTTCATAGAGGTAAGGGCGTAGAATATAAAAGGGGAATCCCAGGTTTGTTTCTACTCTGTCGCCAAACTTTCTGCCGATAAGAGAACCGATTTTTAAAAAACCCTTATCGGTATGTAGAGTTTTTTCTTCAGCTCTAAGGAGGAAATTTCTTTTGTCATCATTATAGAGGAATACGAGGCTTCCTTGTTCGACCATAGTATAAAATATATCACCATAAAAATATCTTGCAAGAAGATATTCTTTGTATTAAACTTTAATAGGGCTTAGGTTTCTGAAACTATAGCCGGGCAAAAGTTTTTAGGCGGAGCACTCTCTTGAGAGAGAATTGTAAACCTATCGATTAATGTTAATAGAGGATTATTTATTATGAAATATCTTATGGTTGTTCCTGATGGAGCAGCTGATTACCCTATTGATATCTTGGGCGGGAAAACGCCTCTTGAGGTGGCCGATACCCCTTTTATGGATTCCTTAACTAAAAAAGGAATATTGGGAAGAGTCAAAACTATCCCCAGGGGGTTTACTCCTTCCAGTGATATCGCTAACCTTTCTTTGCTTGGCTATGACCCTGAAGTCTATTATACCGGGAGAGGGCCTCTTGAAGCTGCAAATTTAGGGGTAGAATTAGGAGAAAAGGATCTGGCTTTTCGCTGTAATCTTATTACCGCATCCGAAGGTAGGCTTGATGATTATAGCGGGGGGCATATAACCGACAAGGAAGCTAAGGTTCTTATTGAATATGTTAATGAAAATTTAGGAACAGATAAAATACAGTTTCACTTCGGGACCAGTTACCGTAATCTCATGGTTATCCGGGGAGGGGCAGATCTGGGTTTAGAGAAAATAAAGTATTTTGCGCCCCACGATATTATGGGTAGAAAGATACTTCGGTATTTACCTCGCGATAAGAACGCGAAAGTTCTTATTGAACTCATGGATCATTCCGAAGCTTTGCTTAGCACTCATGAGATAAATAAGGTAAGGATAGACCTGGGAGAAAATCCGGCTAATATGATTTGGCTTTGGGGTTGCGGCCCTAAGCCGGCAATGCCGCCTTTTAAAGATAAATTTGGTATCAAGGGTGCGGTTATCTCAGCTGTAGACCTGATAAAAGGCATCGGGAAGATAATCGGATTAAAAGTATTAAATGTAGAGGGTGCCACCGGTTACTATGACACTAATTATCTGGGTAAAGCCAAAGCTGCTTTAGAAGCTTTGGAAACTTGTGATTTTGTTTTTGTTCATATAGAAGCTACTGATGAGGCCGGGCATAATCAAGACTTACGGATGAAAATAGCCTGCCTTGAACGAATAGATAAGCTTATTGTCGGTACTATAGTGGAAGAGTTAAAGGATAAAGATTTTCGGATTTTAATTACCCCGGATCATCCTACGCCCATCAGCATAAGGACACATACCAACGAACCCGTACCTTTTTTAATCTCTGGTTCGGGAATCAACAGAGATGATTGTTCCTCGTACTCAGAGAGGGAAGCGCAGAATAGTTCGCTTTATTTTGATAAAGGTATAGATTTGCTAAAATACTTCCTTACCAAATGAGAATAGCCTCTTTTTATCTTAGCGATTTCTGAATTTAGGAGAGCGTGAAGTGTTGAGCGAGCTAAAGAATAAATTAATTATCCAAAAATATGGCGGCAGTTCAGTGGCTGATGTTAAAAGAATTGAAAAAGTTGCCCAGAAAGTCATCTCTTACGCTAAGAACGGCAACAGTATGGTAGTAGTTATATCAGCAATGGGTGATACCACTAATGAGTTAGTTGGTTTGGCAAATAAAGTTAGCGCTCACCCCTCAAGGAGAGAGATGGATATGTTAATGTCTACCGGGGAACAGATTGCCTGCTCTTTACTGGCTATGGCTATTAATAAAAGAGGCTCAAGGGCAATATCATTTACCGGCCCTCAAGTGGGAATAATTACAGATACTTATCATACTCAGGCTAAGATTTTAAAAATAGAAACCAACCGCATAAAAAAAGAATTATCCTGGGGCAATATTATTATTGTAGCCGGATTCCAAGGCCTGAGTACAGCTTTAGAAATAACTACCCTTGGCCGAGGCGGTTCAGATTTGAGCGCGGTAGCTTTAGCCGTAGCTTTAAAGGTGGATTTATGTGAGATTTGTACTGATGTAGAGGGTATTTATACTGCTGATCCCCGAATTGTGAGGGAAGCAAAAAAATTAAAATATATTACTTTTGATGAAATGCTTGAACTTGCTTCTTTAGGCGCTCAGATTATGCATACAAGAGCAATTGAAGTGGCGAAGAAATTTAATATCCCGATATACGTAAAGGGGAGTTTTGCTAAAAAGGAGGGGACAATAATTATGGGAAAGACACCATTCATAGAAGAGCCGGTAGTAAGGGGCATAGCCCTTACAGACGATGAGACTAAGATAACTTTTTGCAATGTTCCGGATAAACCGGGAATTGCCGCTCATCTATTTAATGAGTTAGGCCGGCAAAATATTAATGTAGATATGATTGTTCAGAATGTAAGCCATAGAAAAGTAACCGATATTTCTTTTACTGTTCCCAAGAAGAACCTGGCTAAAACCCTTAAGATATCAAAGAAGATTTCTAAGAGCGTTGGAGCCGGAGAGATTATTTTTGATGAAAATATAGCTAAGATTTCTGTGGTTGGCGTGGGGATGAAAACACACTCGGGAGTGGCGGCAAAATGCTTTTCAATTCTGGCAAAGAATAAGATTAATATTGATATGATTTCAACCTCAGAGATCAGCATTTCTTGTGTGGTAAAAAAAGCGGCTGGCAAAAAAGCTGTTAGAGCGCTGCATAAAGTTTTTGGATTAAATAAGATGTAACCAATCAAGGAGAGAGGATGTTTATAGAGAGCGATAAGGACAGGCGAGAAAAAAGAGTCAGGTTCCGGAGCAATATTCAGTATGAAAAAATTTTAAAAGACGGAAGTTTGAGTATACCAATAAGTACTACCGCTGTAGACATAACGCGTAGAGGTATTGGTTTTTATTCCGCGGAAACGCTGGAATTAAATTCCAAGGTCAGAATAAAGCTATTCAGGCTAGGGAAGAATGAGGTTTCTTATATTGGATGGGTGAGGAGAATGGAAATATCCAACACGCCTGAAGCGAAGTATATTATCGGAGTAGAAGTGGAAGAAATAAGTGATGAATGCAGAATGCAGCTGGTTGATTTTTTGAAAGGAACCGATCTTGTGCGAATTTTGGACATGATAAAATTAGAAAAAGTAGTTGATATACATTTTGTTGCCGGGTATCCTCCGATAATAAAAAAGATAGGGAGCCTGGAAATATTGGATACAGAGCCTTTAAGCAAAGAGGTTTTGCAAACCGCATTACTGGAACCTTTAGACGAAAAACAGTATAAAAAATTTATTGATGAAAAGGAATATAATTTTGTTTTTAACCATCGTGGAAAAAATAGATTCAGGGTTAATATTCATATACAGCGGGGTAAAGTTGAGGGGACTTTTCGGCTGATTCCTTCTGAATCAAGGGTTCCCTCTCAGCTAGGCCTTCCTTCGATTGTAGAAAAATTTCTAGAAAATAAAAAAGGTTTGATTTTAATAGCCGGCAGGACTGGTGCCGGTAAAACCACAACCTTAGCATCCATGGTAGAATTTATAAATAAAAGGAAGCAAAGTATAATTATTACCATAGAGGATCCTGTAGAGTATTTGCATAAGGATATAAAATCTATCATAAAACAAAGGGAAGTCGGCAAGGATACTCTTTCTTTTTCCAGTGCCGCGAAAAATGCCCTGAGGCAGAATCCCGATGTTTTAGTGATAGGTGAAATTTTAGATATGAAAACTATGGAGGTGGCTATTTCTGCTGCTGAGGCAGGGATTTTGGTTTTGTCTTCAATCCATGGTGCAACCTCTATACAGGCTTTGGATAGAGTAGCATCTTTTTTCCCCGCTGATATGCAGAAACATATACTTTCCAGGTTATCCCTTATGTTAAAAGGCGTAATTACACAGGAACTTTTACTTAGCCAGGACGGAGAGGAACTTTTAATAGCAACGGAAGTATTGGTTATGAATAATCCTATGAAGCATTTAGTCAGAGGCGGTGAATGGAGTCAGATTCCTTCGGTTATTGAAACGGGGAAGAGTGTTGGTATGCAGTCAATGGAGGATTCGGTAATGAGGTATTACCGTGACGGGTTGATAAGCGGCGAATATATAAAAGAATATGTAAAAGAATGAAAAATATATCTATTTACGATACTACCTTAAGAGACGGGACGCAAACTGAAGGAATTTCTTTAAGCTGCCGGGATAAGATTAATATCGCTAAAAAGCTGGATGAGTTTGGCATTGATTTTATTGAGGGAGGGTGGCCCTATTCTAATCCTAAAGATAAAGAGTTTTTTGAGTATTTTAAGAAAAATCCTTTAAGAAAAAGTAAACTTGCTCCTTTTGGCTCAACGGCCCGTCCTTTTAAGCCGGCTTGTGAGGATAAAAATCTTATTAGCTTGCTGGAGTCTGAGACTGAGTATGTTACGATTTTCGGTAAAACCTGGGATTTGCATGTAAAAGAAGTCTTAAGGATAAAACCTGATGACAATCTTAAGATTATTTCTGATAGTATACGATTCTTAAGCAAGGAAGGAAAACGGGTCTTTTATGACGCTGAACATTTTTTTGACGGATATAAAGCTAATCCTGACTATGCACTTAAGACTATAAAGGCGGCTAAAGAGGCCGGAGCGGAACTAATTGTTTTTTGTGACACCAATGGCGGGTTATTGCCTTGGGAAATTAAGGCAATTGTCCAAGAGGTAAAAGATAAACTTTCTTTAGATGATTTTGGGATACATTGTCATAATGATTTAGGGTTGGCAGTGGCAAATTCTATAATTTGTGTGGATTTCGGCTGTGGGCATATTCAGGGGACTATGAATGGTTACGGAGAAAGGTGCGGAAATGCTGATTTAGTGTCAATAATGAGTATATTACAGTTAAAAATGGGCAGGAAGGTTGTATCTTCGAAGAAATTAGGGCAGTTAACTCATCTTTCCCGCTTTGTAAGTGAAACCTGTAATATGGTCCATCGCGACAATCATCCTTTTGTGGGCCGCAGTGCCTTTGCTCATAAGGGAGGAGTGCATATTGATGCGGTAATAAAAAACCCCAGGGCTTATGAACACATTGATCCCGTTTTGGTGGGAAATAATAGGAAGTTTGTTGTTTCCGAGTTAGCCGGGAAATCTACTCTGGTGGCAAAGGCTAAAGAGTTAGAATTTGATTTGGATAAGAATTCCGATAAGGTAAAAAGTTTGCACAAACTCATCCAAAAACTGGAAAAGGAAGGATATCAATTTGAAGCGGCTGAAGGTTCCTTTAAACTACTGCTTCAAAAAGAATTTAAGAAATGCAAAAGTTTTTTTGATTTATTAGGATTTAAGGTTACTGTTGAAAAACGAGAAGATAATAAAGTGATTTCAGAAGCAACAATAAAGCTAAAAATTAATGGGAAATTAGAGCATACAGCTTCAGAAGGCGACGGCCCGGTCAATGCCTTAGATAATGCTTTAAGAAAAGCTTTGTCCAGGTTTTACCCTACACTTTCAAAGATGCGCCTTACTGATTTTAAGGTTAGGGTGCTTGATGAGAAAGGCGGAACCGCGACAAAGGTTAGAGTTTTAATCCAGTCCCAGGATGAAGAAGATAATTGGTCAACCATTGGAGTTTCGGAGAATATTATTGAGGCTTCTTGGCAGGCCTTAGCTGACAGTGTTGAATATAAGCTCCTCAAAGACTCCCGTTAATTCTAGTAAATTCGAAATACCTCATTTGATCAAAGCCAGGCTTTAATCAAAATAAACAGGCCCTATGTGGTATATATAGGGCTTAAGAATTTATCAAAATATGCAAATTTTGTTGTCTTTTTGGTAACCAATGATATAATCTAAATTGCTATGAAGGGTGCTAAGATTATAATTGAGAGTTTAATTCGTGAAGGGGTCGAGGTGATTTTTGGTTATCCCGGGGGATCGGTTATACCTTTTTTCGATTGCCTTTATGATGCTCCGATTAAATTTATTTTAACTCGTCATGAGCAGGCAGCTGCTCATGCTGCTGACGGTTACGCCCGTTCTACCGGCAAGGTAGGAGTTTGTATTGCGACATCCGGCCCGGGAGCAACCAACTTAACTACCGGTATCGCGACTGCTTATATGGATTCTGTGCCTATTGTGGCTATTACCGGGCAGGTGAAAACATCTTTAATCGGTAATGATGCTTTCCAGGAGGCGGATATAACAGGGATAACCCGTTCGATTTCTAAATATAATTATTTGGTAAAAGATGTTAAAGATTTAGCTTATACCGTAAAGGAAGCTTTTTATTTAGCTAGTACCGGAAGGCCCGGCCCGGTAGTTATAGATTTACCGGTTGACGTGCAGATTCAAGAGGCAGACTTTAACTATCCGGAAAAAATAGAAATGAGAAGCTATAATCCCATGCACTTTGGGCATCCCGGACAAATAAAAAAAGTACTTAAATATATTTATAACTCCAAAAAGCCGGTAATTATGGCCGGAGGAGGAGTTATTATATCCGAAGCTGCCGGTGAGTTATTAAAATTTGCTGAAAAAGCTAACATCCCGGTTACAACCACTCTTATGGGTTTAGGGGGATTTCCTTCAACTCATCAGTTATCTTTAGGTATGCCGGGTATGCATGGAACTGTTTATGCTAACTTAGCAATTACCGGGAGTGATCTTTTGATTTCAATCGGATCCCGTTTTGATGACAGGGTTACCGGTAAATTAGATGCTTTTGCGCCCGGGGCAAAAATAATACATATTGATATAGACCCTACGTCAATAAGCAAGAATATAAAAGTAGATGTTCCTATTGTGGGGGATGCGAAAAATATTTTAGGCCAGCTCGTTGAAGAAATAGATGAGGCCAAATTATCGGATTTGACTTCTTGGAACAAAAAAATAAGGGGTTGGAAGAAAAAGCATCCGCTTAAATATAAAAAAAATAAATCAGGGAAGATAAAACCTCAGCATGTAATAGAGGAAATCTATAAGCAAACTAAGGGCAAAGCGATAATTGTTACCGAGGTAGGGCAGAATCAAATGTGGGCTTCTCAGTTTTATAAATATGATTATCCGCGCAATTTTCTTTCTAGCGGCGGCTTAGGAACAATGGGTTATGGTTTTCCGGCAGCAATTGGCGCAAAAATAGCTAATCCTAAAAAAGAAGTAATTGTTATTGCCGGGGATGGGTCAATACAAATGAATATTCAGGAGTTAGCGACTTTAAGTACATATAATATAAAGGTTAAGATAATTATTTTGAATAATAGCTGTTTAGGAATGGTAAGACAGTGGCAGGAACTATTTTATAACCGGCGCTATTCGGGAACTCCTCTGAAAAATCCTAATTTTGTAAAGATTGCCGAAGGTTATGGAATAAAAGGTATGCAGGTAAAGAAGGTAAGCGAAGTGAAAAAGGCAGTGGAAAAAATTCTAAAGGCGAAAGATTCTGTTATGGCTGATTTTTTGATTGAGCCTGAGGAGAATGTATTTCCCATGGTGCCTGCGGGTGAGGCGATTAATCGAATGATTGGGGGGATGGCTTAATCAAGTTACAAATTACAGGTCACAAGTTATAAGTTGTAAGAGATAAGAGATGAAACATACAATACAGGCGTTAGTTGAGAACAGATTTGGAGTTTTAGCAAGAGTTTCCTCTTTGTTTAGCGCCCGCGGCTACAATATTGAATCTTTGGCGGTCGGCGAGACCCAGGACCCTTCAGTTTCTTGTATGACTATTGTTGTAGACGCTCAGGATGAAAGGGTTCTTGAGCAGATAAAAAAACAGCTTCATAAATTGATAGATGTAATCACGGTAAGTGATTTTACTCGCCGGGAATATATTGACCGAGACCTGATTTTAGCTAGAGTTTGTAAAAGTGAAGAAAAAAAGAAGCCCATTGAGAAATTAGTTAAGAAGTTTCCGGTAAAGATTATTGGAGAGACTAAAGAGGACTATCTTTTAGAAATTTGTTCTGACCGCTACCAGGAAGATGAAATTTTAAAAGAGTTAAAACAGTTAGGAATTAAAGAATTGGTACGTACGGGAAAAGTTGCTATAGGTAAAGGGGGATAAGAATGGCTAAGATGTATTATGACAAAGATGCTAATTTAGATGTAATCAGGGATTTGAAAGTAGCTATTATTGGCTATGGTATACAGGGCCGGGGCCAGGCTTTGAACTTAAGAGATAGCGGAGTTCAGGTTTTGGTAAGTGAGCTTGAGAATACGCCAAATTATGAGCAAGCTAAAAAAGACGACTTTGATGTTGTCTCAGCCAACGATGCTGCTGCTGCGGCGGATATCATCCAGATATTAACTCAAGACCATGTTCAGGGTATGGTTTATAAAAATTCCATAGAGGCTAACCTTAAAGAGGGTAATGCCTTGGTGTTTTCTCACGGGTTTAATATCCATTTTAAACAAATAGTGCCTCCTGAGAATGTAGATGTTTTTATGGTTGCTCCTAAGGGCCCGGGTGCCCTAGTAAGAGAACAGTACGAACAGGGCCGAGGCGTTCCGGCTTTAATAGCTGTTTTTCAGGATTTTACCGGCAAAGCTAAAGATAAAGCTTTAGCTTATGCTAAAGCAATCGGCGGAACAAGGGCCGGAGTTATTGAAACTACCTTTAAGGAGGAGACCGAAACTGATCTTTTTGGCGAACAGGCAGTGCTTTGCGGCGGTACCTCAGAGTTGATAAAAGCCGGTTTTGACACTTTGGTTGAGGCCGGATACCAGCCGGAAATTGCTTATTTTGAGTGTTTACACGAGCTTAAGCTTATTACCGATCTTATTTATAAGAATGGTATTTCCGGGATGAGGAAGAGAGTTTCTGATACTGCCGAGTATGGCGATATAACCAGGGGCAAAAGGATTATTAATAAGCAGACCCGTGAAGAGATGAAGAAGATACTCGGTGAAATCCAATCAGGTTCTTTTTCTCAGGAGTGGATAAAAGAAAATCAAGAAGGCAGGCCAAATTATAATAAGATAACCGAAGAAGAAAGGGGCCACCCAATTGAAAAAATAGGAAAAGAGCTTCGCCGAATGATGCCCTGGATGGAATAAGAAATAGTTATACCCTTACGGGCACAAGTAAGTTGTAAGTTAAAAAGAATCAGAGAGCAGAGGCTAAAAGAAACCTAAAACTTAAGACTTAGAACTTAAAACTTTTAAAAAATTAGCAAAATGAAGAATAAGCTAATTATCTTTGACACCACCTTAAGAGACGGAGAACAGGCTCCCGGTGCATCTTTAACCTCTGAACAAAAGCTAGAGATAGCATATCAGCTGGAGGCCTTAGGCGTGGATGTGATTGAGGCTGGCTTTCCTGTCGCCAGCCCCGATGACTTTAAGGCGGTAGACCTTATTGCTCGTAATATAAAAGGAAGTATTATTTGCGGCCTGGCAAGATGCTTACCTAAAGATATTGAGGCAGCCCGGAAGTCATTAAAAAGGGCAAAACATCCCCGTATTCACATTTTCCTGGCCACTTCAAAAATTCATCTTAAATATAAATTTAGAAAAGCTGAGGCTGAAATTCTAGCTTTAGCTAAAGGAGCTACTAAGCTTGCCCGTAATTTATGTTCTGATGTTGAATTTTCTCCTGAAGATGCTACTCGTTCAAATAAGGAATTTCTTTTTCGAGTAATTGAGGCAGCTATAAATCAAGGAGCAAGGACAATAAATATTCCCGATACGGTGGGATATTCTTATCCCCAGGAGATATATACCTTAATTACTGATGTTCGTAACAATGTTCCCAATATAAACAAGGCAATTATTGCTATACACTGCCATGATGATTTGGGAATGGCTGTAGCAAATTCACTTTCAGCGGTTTTGGCTGGGGCTCGTCAAGTACATTGCACAATAAATGGTATTGGGGAAAGAGCCGGTAATGCTTCGTTGGAGGAGATAGTAATGGCTATAAAGACCCGTAAAGATATTTTTAAAGATATCATGATGACCATAAAGACTAAGGAAATCGTCCGGACTTCCCGTATGGTAAGCAACCTTACCGGGTTTTTGATTCCTCCGAATAAGGCTATTGTGGGCAGAAATGCTTTTGCTCATGAATCCGGAATTCATCAAGATGCCATACTAAAGAAAAGAAGCACTTACGAGATAATGAATCCTAAGGATGTGGGAATAGATAGGAGCCAGATAGTTTTAGGCAAGCATTCCGGACGGCATGCTTTAGCTAAGAGGCTGGAAAAATTAGGTTTTAAGTTTTCTAAAAGCAGAATAGATGTTGTTTTTAAACAATTTAAGGAATTAGCCGATAAGAAAAAAGAAATATTTGACGATGACTTACTTGCTTTAGCGGAAGAGCAGACAAAACCAAAGGTTAAAATTTATGATTTGATTTCAATAAAAGTGGTTACAGAAACAAATACTCCTCCGCAGGCAGAGATTAAGATTAAACATAAAGGAAGAGCCTGCGAAGCTAAATCTACCGGAGATGGGCCGGTAGATGCTTGTTATAAAGCTATTGATAAGATCACAAAGGTAAGAACAAAACTCCTTGACTATAAGCTTGATGCGATTACCAAAGGTAAAGATGCTCAAGGCCGTGTAAAAGTGGAAGTTGTTGTTAAAGGGAAGACAACCAGCGGCAGAGGCTCAAGTACGGATATTTTAGAATCTTCGGTAATAGCTTATTTGGATGCCCTAAATAGAGCCCGGTAAAATACATTAAGAATTTTAGTATGGAATCTTCTCTTAAAAAATATGGTTTAGTGGGTTGTCCCCTGGGACATTCTTTATCTCCTCTGATGCATAATGCTGCCTTTAAAAAATTGAACATTCCCGGTGAGTATCACCTATTCCAGAAACAGCCCCAGGAGCTTGAGCCTTTTTTAAAGAGTTTAGAGGTTGAAGGTATTTGGGGATTGAATGTTACTGTTCCTTATAAAAAAAAGGTTTTAGAACTGGATTTTGTAGAACCGGATAGAACAGCTCGTTACGCAAAGGAGATAAGAGCCGTAAATACAATCGTAAGAAAAAGTGAGGGCTTAAAAGGGTTTAATACCGATGTAGCCGGATTCTTAAGGCATTTGAATAAGTTAAATTTTGACCCCTTTAAGAAAAAAATAGCTTTGTTGGGAGCCGGAGGAGCCGGAGGAGCCATAGCTTACGCTGTAGCTAAAAAAGGGGCGGAAGAGATAGCTATTTTTGATATTGATAAGGATAAATCAAAGAATGTTTCCGGCATATTGGAAAAACTCTTCCCAGGCCTTAAAATAGCAATAGCGGATACGGTGGAGGAGCTAAATATTAACAGTAAAAATATGCTTATAAACGCAACTCCCGTAGGCCTAAAAGAAGACGATCCTTGCTTGGTAGAGGAGTATATGCTGCATAAAGATTTGTTTGTTTATGATCTTATATACAACCCTTCTTTGACAAAATTACTTTCTCTTGCTAAGAGTAAGGATTTGCGGCATTCTAACGGATTGGGTATGTTGGTTTATCAAGGGGCTTTTTCTTTTATTTATTTTACCGAGACCCATATACCTTATACTAAGATAGTAGAGGTGATGTGGGGGGCATTAGAGGAGGAGCTTAAACAGAAATGATTACCAAGATAGTTATGTTTGTTCTTGGCAGCTGTATGGGCAGTTTTTTGAATGTTTGTATCTATCGCCTGCCTAAAGAAAAATCCATTGTTGTTCCCGGTTCTTTTTGCCCAAAGTGTAAGGCTTCAATTAAGTGGTATGATAATATTCCTTTGTTAAGTTACCTTTTTTTAAGGGCCTGTTGTCGAAGTTGCGGCAAAAAGATACCTTTAAGATATCCAACGGTCGAGCTTATTACTGCCGTATTTTTTGTAATTCTCTATTCAGAGCTGGGCTTTAGTATAGAATTATTAAAATATATATTTCTCTTTTCTTTACTGACGGTAGTTTCCTTTATTGATATTAAGTATCACGCTATTCCCATGCATTTATGTTTTTTAGGAATTGTGGTTGGACTATTTCTTAGTTTATGGCCTACCCTGAGTTTTTTAAAATCAGGAGTCTTTGATTTAGGGGAAATACCCCTTTTTACGGCGGTTAAGGGCTTGCTTTTTGGTTTTGGTTTTACCTATTGTTTTAAATTTTTTGGCGATATTTTTATTGATTTTTACCTTAGGCTGCGTAAAAAAGAATCAATTGAAGGAGAAAAAGAATCGTTGGGGTTAGGTGATGTGGATTTTATGGGAATGGTAGGCGTATTTTTAGGAGTAAAATCAGTAGTTTTGGTGTTTTTTATCGCTCCCTTTTTAGCCCTGGCCTATTCAATTTTTGCTATTATCTTTAAAAAGTCACATCTTATACCATATCTGCCGTATTTATCTTTAGCAACAGTGATTACATTTTTCTGGAGAGATAGAATATTGAGTTTTATTTTTTAAAAAGGAGGCACGCGTGCGAATTTTAACTGCTGGTGAATCTCATGGGGAGTATATTTCAGCAATCCTGGAGGGATTTCCCAAAGGAGTAAAAGTTGATGAGAAATTTATCAACCAAGAATTAAAAAAGAGAGCCTCCGGAGCGGGAAGAGGAAAGAGGATGTCTATAGAATCTGATAAGGTTAATATTATTTCCGGCTTACGCAATAAAATAACTTTAGGCAGCCCCATAGCGATGTTGGTCAAGAATAAAGATGCGAAGATATCCGCTCAGGGTAAAGATAGCTTGCCTTCTCTTTCTGTGCCCAGGCCTTCTCATGCTGATTTAGCCGGAGCATTAAAGTATCAGGAGACAGATATAAGGAATATTTTAGAACGGGCTTCAGCAAGAGAAACCGTGGCTAGAGTCTGTGTCGGGGCGATATGTAAGCAATTTCTTTTAAACTTTGGAATTAAGATTGCCAGCTTTACTCTAAGCGTAGGTGGTATTGTTTCCGGGAAACATCCCAAAAATATAGCTGAAATTGTTAATAAAGTTAAGAAGTCAAAGTTAAATTGTATTGATAAGGATAAAGAACAGCTGATAATCAAAGAAATTGATCAGGCTAAGAAAGCAGGGGATAGCTTAGGAGGAATAATTGAACTTTGGATAGAAGGAGCTCTTCCGGGACTAGGGAGTTTTATGCATTTTGATAGACGCTTAGATGCCAAGTTTGCCTCTTATTTAATGGGTATTCCGGCAGTTAAAGGGGTTGAGGTAGGTTTAGGCTTTGAATACGCAAAAAGCCGGGGTTCCCTTGTCCATGATACTATATCTTATATTGGGGGTAAGGGCTTTACCAGAAAGACTAATAACTCTGGCGGCATTGAAGGGGGTATTTCAACGGGTTTACCGATTATTTTAAGGCTGGCCATGAAGCCTATTGCCACCTTAGGTAAGCCTCTTGATTCGGTAAATATTCTTACTAAAAGGACAGAGAAAGCACCGGTTGTTCGTTCAGATGTTTGTGCGGTAGTTGCCTGCGGCCTTATTGCCGAGAGTATGTCAGCAATTGCGCTAACGGAGAGTTTTTTAGAAAAGTTTGGATGTGATACTTTAGAGGAAATAAGTTCCAATTATAAAAATTATCTTAGGAGAGTGAAATGTTTGATTTAGGAAAGCTAGGGGATTTATCAAAGATGGCATCTCAGGCAAAGCAACTTCAGGACAAGCAGGATCGTTTCCAGCGTGAACAGACGGAGATTTTACAGAAAATATCAAAGAGCTTAGAAGAAATAATATTTTTACTTAAGAAAAGCTCAGCTAAAACTAATTAATTAAATGATAGAAAGAATAGCACTCGTAGCGTCAGTAATCCTGCCTTTGTGGAATATACCTCTTATTATTAGAATAGTAAAAAGAAAGTCTTCTAAGGATATCAGCCTGTATTGGGCCGCAGGCGTATGGGCATGTTTTGCTCTGATGGCTCCGGCAGGTTTTATGTCCAAGGATTTAGTCTGGAGAACATTTAATGTGGTAAATTTTATCTTCTTTACCCTGGTGCTTATTTTTGTATTAATTTACAGACGGGGAGAGGGAAAGGATAAAACTTAAAATAGAATGAAAAGAATAATTTTTGTTTTTCTTCTCTTTTCTTTGGGCTGCTCACCGTTTGAGCTTACCCGGCTTTTAGGCGCAGGAACTAAAGTCTTTAAAAATCAGGGCAAAGTTTACAGTAAAACTTTTGATAAGGATTTTTTCTCTTGTTATAGGCAAATTACCCAGGGGTTAAAAGAGATGAGTGTTTTTCCTTACCGGGGGAGTCAAAAGCAGGGTTTTCTTGTGGCTAATTGCTTTAATAAGGCTTTTGCCCAATGTGACAGCGCGACTGAGGTGGCAATATTTTTTACTGAGTTGGATAAACTTAAGACCAAAGTAGAGGTATCATCTCTTAACTATTCACTTGCCGAATTCGTAGCTTCAAAGCTTTTTGGTGGTCCGGAAGAGGAGAAACAGATGCAAAGCGCCGAAGAAGAGATAAAAAAGGGAGTGAGTCTTGAGCGAAAAGTGGATTAGTATTTACACTTTTTTTGATGATTTGGAAGCTCCGCGGATAGAAGCGATTCTAAAAGAAAATAATATTCCGGTGGATGTCTTTTATTATCAAGCGACTTCGGTTTATTCAGTATTTCAGCCTTCAGTCGGTAAAGGGGAAATAAGAGTTAGAGAGGACTGCGCGGAGGAAGCAAAGAAAATAATTGCTGAGTTTAAGGGTGAATAGCCATTTACCCCT
The DNA here is from genome assembly GCA_048634245.1 of Methanosarcinales archaeon. Classification (GTDB taxonomy): domain Bacteria; phylum Omnitrophota; class Gorgyraeia; order Duberdicusellales; family 4484-171; genus Susulua. The sequence continues at coordinate 26,978 of JAIWAR010000008.1, forward strand.
GTTTAAGCTAGGCTTAAACAGGGTGTCTAATAAAAAAATATTGTCAACTTACTTATGTATGCTATAATTTTCTCCAGTTTACCGGTTGCTTTGAGAAAATGAGTATTTAATTGCCGAGGTAGCTCAGGTGGTAGAGCGAGGGACTGAAAATCCCTGCGTCAGGGGTTCAACTCCCTTCCTCGGCACCATTGTTCTTGTACCGGATCCAATATCCCGGTTGCGAGGTGTCTTTAACCGGAGCACAGGTTAAATACGTGAAAAAATTAATTTTTTTTCTTCCCCTTTTTTTTCATAATTTAATTTATGAAATAATGATTATAAATGTTATGGCTTTTTATTGTTTTTAGTCCTAACTCACTAGTAGTTACAGATAGAAAGCTTTAAATAAGAAAAGACACTATAAATTTTATGGAAAAGAGATATACACTTAAGGATAATTTATTTAAATATGCTTTAGCAAGAGGTTTTAATAGCGAGGAAGCTTTTGATGAAAAAGGGAAGATAATGGTTGTTGCAGGAACTGCAACCCAATTAAATTGTTATGATAAATCTTTTTTAAGGGCCACTTCAGATATTGATTTTATTGTAGATAGATCAACTTCTAAAATTGATAGAAGAAAATGTAGAGAGAGGGTAAGCCGATACTTCTCACTTGAAAGAATGGTAAATGATTATGAGAAGGTCTATCAAAAAATATTAAAACAATATTGAAACACAACCTTTTTTACTTTTCCCAATAATTTTATAAACTTCTTTCTTTAGTTTACTCTATGCAATTACAAGATGCAGTCAAAAAAAGAAATAAAAGCACTGTGAGACCCATTGTAGCTAATTTGTTCATCATCTTTACCTCCTAAATAGAATTTGTACTCCAAAATTAATTAAAGAACACTGTCTAAGTTTCGTATCACCTCCTTAAAATAATTAATTTAAATTTTCTGAATTAATTTTTACTTAATAGTATTTATATATCAAAAAAATTCTGATCGATTATTTCATAAGCATGATCGGTCTGATCAAGGTTTATAGCGCTTTGCACTTGAGGAAAAAAAGTTCAGGTTATATTAAACCCTTATTCAGCAAGAGGCAAGACCGAATACCGATGGGAAAGTATAAAATCTGTTATAAAGCACTCTTTCAATGAGTTCAAATATATATTCACAGAGAGGCCGAATCAGGCGACCGAAATAGCGAGACAGGTCCTTTCGGAAGGGTTCAACCTCATAATCGGGATTGGCGGGGACGGTACCCTTAACGAGATCGCTAACGGTTTTTTTTCCAGTAAAACGAATGGTGTTATAAACGATGAAGCTTCACTCGGGATAATTCCTTCCGGAACCGGGTCTGATTTCATAAGATTTCTAAGGATTCCCAGGGATTTTCGAAAATCGGTTGAACTCATAAAAAATTCCAGTAGAAAAAAGATAGATGTCGGGAAGATCACTTACCCGGGAGTAAGTGGTGATGATTCTTCCAGGTATTTCATAAATATTGCAGATTTCGGCCTGGGAGCAGATGTTGTGAAGACTCTGTCCGAAGTTCCGGAATCCAAACGGGGGCCATTATCCTATTACAGC
>JAIWAR010000009.1:0-28262 GCA_048634245.1 Methanosarcinales archaeon
AGCTCAATCCAATTAGATAAGGCTCCCACCCAATGCCCCAGGTGTAATTTACCGGTAGGCCTGATCCCGCTTAGGATTATCTTTTTTTTCTCTGAACTCACTTTAGTCTCCGGGCAATTATCTCTTCCTTAAAAACATCAACAATGTCCCCTTCTTTTATCTTGTCATACCCTATACCGATACCGCACTCAATACCCTCAGTTACTTCACGAACATCATCCTTAAATCTCTTTAGAGTCTGCACTTTCCCCTCAAAGATTACCTCACTGCCCCGGAAAAGATTGCACCCCATACCTCTGATAACTTTTCCTTTTTCTACTATGCATCCGGCAATTATCCCTGATCTGGAAAGTTTAAATACTGTCTTTACTCCGGCTCTTCCTAGAAAAGTACGTTTTATTTGTGGAGCCAATAATCCCTCTACCGCGGCCTTAATATCATCAATAAGCTCATAAACAATCTGATAAGATCTGGTCTCGATGCCTTTTTTCTTAGCTAACTCCCTGACTTGAGCATCTATATTCACCTTAAATCCCACTACTATGGAATCAGTTACTTCAGCTAGAAGAACATCTGAAGAATTCACCGCTCCTACCCCTTTATGAATAATAACTAACTCTACTTCCTTAGAAGGAATCTTCCTTAAAGCCCCTTCTACCGCCTCCAAGGTCCCGCCAACATCAGTTTTTAAAATGATTTTAAGCTGTTTTAGGTCTTCCTCTTTTACCTTCTTATATAAATCCTCTAATTTAAGGTGGGCTAAAGGGGTAAGTTTTTTCTTCTTCTCTTCCTGTTTCCTCTTTTCAATAATTTCCCGGGCGGTTTTCTCATCAGGCACAACCAATAATTGCTCTCCGGGATTAGGCACACTGTCTAAACCTAAAATCTCTACCGGATAAGCGGGCAAAGCTTGTTTTAAAATTTGAGCCCGGTCATCATGCATTGCTTTTATCTTCCCCGAACAAACTCCGCAAACACACCAATCTCCGGCCCTAAGCACTCCTTCCTTAATCAAAAGCGTAGCTAAAGAGCCTCTGCCCCTGGATAATCTTGCTTCCACTACCACTCCAACGGCCGGCCGCTGATAATCAGCTTTTAACTCCATCATATCAGCCTGAAGAATAATCAAATCTAAAAGTTCATTTATGCCGTTACCGGTTTTAGCTGATACTTCTACCGTAATAGCCTCACCGCCCCAATCTTCAGGAACGAGTTCTACCTTAGAAAGCTGTTGTTTTACCATATCCACATCAGCATTAGATTTATCCGTCTTGTTAATAGCCACAATTATGGGAGCTGCCGATGCCTTAGCATGATCGATCGCCTCTATTGTCTGAGGCTTTACCCCCTCATCAGCTGCCACTACAATAATTACAATATCAGTAACATTCGCGCCCCGAACCCGCATAGCTGTAAAAGTTTCATGACCGGGAGTATCCAGAAAAGTAATCTTTCCCTTATCCGCGGTTACCTGATAAGCGCCAATATGCTGAGTAATTCCTCCGGTCTCTTTTTCAGTAACTCTGCTCTTCCGGATATAATCAAGGATACTTGTCTTCCCGTGGTCAATATGCCCCATAAGAGTAACAATGGGAGTACGCTTTTCTAAATGTTTGGGCTCCGTCTTTAAAAGCTCTTCTTCTTTAGAAAGTTTTTCTTTTAAATTAATCTTATAATCATAAGCAATTTCCCGGGCGGTTTTCTCGTTAATATTCTGGTTAATAGTGAGAAACTTACCCTTTTTTATCAACTCAGTTAAAAGCTGTGATGATTTTTTGCCTAATCTTACAGCTAATTCCTTAATTGTAATTGGAAACTCTACTTCTACAACATTGCCTTCAATTTCTTTACGATTTAATTCTGCAATTTCATGCTTGATAACCTCAGCTGTTTCCTTATCCACACTCGACATATGGTTTTTTACGGGAAACTTGAGTACTTTTAGTTTTTTAATTAACTCTTTGCTGTCTATGTCTAATTCTTTGGCTAATTCATGGATTCTCATTGTTAGTTATCTCCTTTTTCTCCCGCTATCGCCTTCTTGGCTTCTTCAATTATACCGGCAGCCTTTTTCTTGCCTAAGCCCTTAAGCGAAGAAAGGGCTTTTGGCTCAGCTTTGGCTAAAAGGCCTAAATTATTATAACCGGCATCTACTAAAGTAGCGGCCGCTTTCTTTCCTACCGCTTTTAAGATAAGTAATTTCTTAATACTCTCTTCAATGCTCTCCCGAGAACGAACATCTATTTCCCAGCCCACTAATTTTGAAGCCAAACGGACATTCTGTCCCTTACGGCCGATGGCTAAGGAAAGTTGGTCGACAGCGACCAAAACTTTAGCTCTCTTATTTTCCCGGTCTAATTCAATCATCAAGATAACCGCCGGAGAAAGAGCCATCTTTATGAATTCTTTTATATCTTCACTCCATCTCACAATATCAATTTTTTCTCCCCGCAATTCTTCAATTATACTCTTTACCCGTGAGCCCCTTATCCCGACACAAGCGCCTACGCAATCAACCTTATCATCTTTAGAAAAAACGGCTATTTTTGTCCTTTCTCCGGGATCCCGAGCAATAACTTTTATCTCTACAATTCCATCTCCGATTTCAGGAACCTCTAGATTAAAGAGCTTACGAACCAGGCCCTCGTGCCGGCGGGAAAGAATTATCTGTACACCTTTTTCTTTCTTAACTTCATAGACAAAAGCCTTAACTCTTTCTCCGACTCGAAAGTGGTCCAGCGGGCTAAGGAAAGAGCCGGGAATTATCCCTTCAGCCTTACCTAATAGGTCTAGGATAACTGCTTTTCTCTCCAGACGATAGACAACCCCTCCAACAATACTTCCTTCTTTGTCCTTGTAATCATTATAAATATTATCTTTTTCCGCCTCTCTTATCTTCTGGATTATCACCTGCCGGGCGGTCTGAGCGGCAATACGGCCAAACTCATTGGATACTATCTCTTTATCGTCAACATAGATATGGATATCCCCTTTTTCAGAATCTATCTCCACCCTTGGTTCAATATCTTGAGAAGTTGTTTTAACAATCTTCTTTGCTGCTACAGTCAAAGCCTGTTTTACAGCCTCAATAAGAATACCTCTATCTATGCCTTTTTCCCTTTCTAATTGCGCAATTACACTTAAAAATTCTTTTTTCACTTTTATAAACCTCCTTAACTCATTTAATTTCTATCTTCCGTTCTCTTGCTTTAGAAACTCTATTAACTCTTTCTTTTTAAAACTTTTAGCCATTTTTGTCTTTCTTACCTCTATATCTATAGTTCCATCCAAAAGAAACTTCTTCCCCATAATCAAAATGTAAGAATTACCCAGCAAGTAGGCATCGTTAAATTTGACTCCGGCTGCCTCAGACCTATCATCAACCAATACTGAGAAGCCTTCCTTCTCTAAAGTTTTTTCCAATTCCAAAGCCCGGGGTAACACTTTACTGTCTACGGCTACCAGGCTTACATCAAAAGGGCTGACTCCCCTGGGCCAGATTAAACCTTTTTCGTCTGAATTTACCTCGGCTATAGCCGCAAGTATCCTGCTTACCCCAATGCCGTAACAACCCATAACAAAGGGAAGCCTTTTACCATTCTCATCAAGAAAAAAAGCCTCTTGAGCCTGAGAGTATTTTGTCCCCAGTTTAAATACATGCCCGATTTCAATCATCTTCTCTTCATTCAGTTTCTTCGCACACTCCGGGCAACTCCCTTCCTTCTTAAAATACTTCACGCATCCACCGGAACAACGGAACAGTATATCCTCTCCAATTTCTCCGGGAACCATAAACTCATGAGAAGTGCTTCCGCCCATAACTCCGGAATCAGCTTCAATAGCTATAAAATCTAAACCACATTCTTTAAATATATCTTCATAAGCCTTAATCATTTTTTTATAGTTCCGGCTTAAGCCTTCTTCATCCTTATCAAAGCTATAAGCATCTTTCATTATAAACTCAACAGCACGCATTAAACCGAAACGAGACCTGGGTTCGTCGCGAAACTTTGTCTGGATCTGATAAAGTATAAAAGGGAGCTGTTTATAAGAAAAAACCAGGCGCCGGATGATTTCGGTAATTTCTTCCTCGTGGGTGGGAGCCAGGCAAAGCTCTCTGTTTTTTCGGTCTTTGAATTTAAACATTACTTCTTCTAAATCTTTATCCCGGCCGGTCTTCTGCCAAATCTCGATAGGTTGAAGAGCGCTCATAAATAATTCCTGGGCTCCGGCTAAAGTCATATGCTTTCGGATAATATTATTAATATTATTCAACACCCTCCGGCCTAAAGGAAGGTAAGAGTATATTCCCGATGAAACCATAGAAAGAAACCCCCCTCTAAGAAGCAGCTTATGGCTCTTACAATCAGCAGCTTTAGGATCTTGTCTTTGAGTAAAAATAAAACTCTTCGTATATAGCATAATTAATTAATTTATATTATTTATATACATATCCGCTTCACTTCTTTAATTAGGTCTGCCACTACTTTTTTCTCACTGCTGTGGCTTAAAATCTTATCTTTCTTAAAAATCACCGCTTTTTGTTTACCAAAAGCAGCACCGATATCAGCCTGACGCGCTTCTCCCGGCCCATTAACTACGCATCCCATAATCGCGATACGTAAATGGCGCTTAATCTTTTCCTTTTTCAAGGCCTGTTTGAACTTATCAACAATACCTATTAAATCCACCTCGCAACGCGAACAAGTTGGGCAAGATATAATCTCCGGGCCAAATTGACGCAGATTAAGAGCTTGTAAAATATACTTAGCCACCCTTATCTCCCAAAATGAAGGCGCGGTTAAGGATACCCGGATTATCCCCCCTAAACCCTGCTGAAGAAGGCTCCCCAACCCTAGTGATGACTTAGTTATTCCTTCTAAAAAAGGGCCGGTAGCTGTAATCCCCAGATGTATCGGATAATTATGCCGCCTGGCAAATAACTCATTAGCGGCAATCGTAGATAAAACATCGGAACCTTTTAAGGAAACCATTATATCAAAGAAATTTTCCCGCTCCAAGACTTTAAGATAATCTTCTACCTTTTTAACCATTGCCCCGGCTAAAGCACCAGGAGATGAAAAATTGTGCTTAAATCCTCCGGAGTTAACCCCTATCCTGATAGAAACACCGGCTCCTTTAGCGGCCCGGGCTATTGCCTTAACTTCTTTTATCTTATAGATATTTAAAGGGTTTAAACGTATACCCTCAAAGCCCTGATCAATTGCCCAAAAGGCCAGAGATGCGTGAAAATGAATATCAGCGACTAAAGGTAAGCTTATATATTTCTTAAGAGCCTTAGCCGCTAAAGCATCACTCTTCTCCCGAACCGCTATTCTTATAGCTTCAGCCCCCTCTTTTTCTAATCTTTTTGCTTCTTTAATAAGATTCTTGGTATCCTGAATCGGAGTCTTTAGCATCCCTTTTATCCGCACGGGGTTTTTACCGCCAACGGCTAAATCACCTATTTTCGCTGTTTTACTCATAATTTATTGCTTACTATCCAAAAGCTTATCGCTTTTCTTTAATTGTTCTAAATTATTATTTTTATTCCAAATCTTAGGCCCAAAACGGACAATATCATTACAAAAAACAAAAACAATTAAAAGGATAAGAGCCCCTAAACTTAGACGGGTTAAATTCTCCTCAACCCTCTCACTTATCGGTTTGCCTCTTATTTTCTCTAAAAAGAAGAAAAGAAGATGTCCGCCGTCTAATACCGGTATAGGGAACAAATTTATGATTGTCAGGCTTACGCTTAAGGCGGCCACAAGATGTAAAGTAGCGACAAGCCCGATTTTTACCATTTCCGAAGTAATATAATAAATGCCTATCGGCCCGGCTACAGCATCCTTAAAAGGAATTATCCCTAAAATCATAAAGATAAAACCCTTAATCACTAAAAACGTAAGGCTTAACAAACCTCCGACGCCCTTGATTAGAGCTTGAGGAAAACCGTATTTGATAATTTTTACCTCAGAAGAAGCAGCTATACCTATTACAGATACATTCTTCTTTTTGCCAAAATCATCGGTTATTTCTTTTTGACGCAAAGGAATATCTAAAGATATAATTTCCCCTTCCCGCTCAATACGAAGGCTGACTTCCTCCTTAGCCTGATAGATCACCTTAGCCATATCCGCCCAATGCTGAACATCTTTACCGTTTACAGCCAGGACTCTATCCCCAGCTTCAACGCCGGCAGCCTCAGCCGGATAATCCTCTAAAACACTTCCTATCACAGAATCAAGATAAGGAAACCCCACTAAAGCAATGACACAAAATATAACCAGAGCCAAAAGATAGTTAAACAAGGGGCCGGCAAAAACAATCTTTGCTTTTACCCCTATGGACTTTGACAAAAATTCATAATCACGCCCCTTACAATCCTGACGCGCGTCTCCGGCTAATTTTACGTATCCGCCCAAAGGAAAAATACAAATTAAAAATTCCGTTCCTTCCCATTTCTTTTTAAACAGAACCGGCCCGAAACCTAAAGCGAATTTCTCTACCTTTACTCCGGAACGCTTAGCTACAATAAAGTGCCCGAACTCATGGATTACAATCAAAACACTAAAAATGATACCCACAATAAGTATGCTCATAGCTTCTTTAAATACTCCTTTGTTTTTGCTCTAGCCCAATTATCCCAGAAAAAAACATCCTCTATTTTTTTTATTTTACTGGATTTATAGTGTTGAAAGATATAGGCCATTACTTTATATATATCGGTAAATTCTATTCTTCTCTTTAAAAAGTAGTCTATCGCGACTTCATCCGCCGCGTTCAGAATAACTAAAGAATTATCTTCTTTATTCGCCGCCTTTAAAATTATTTCCAACATAGGAAAATCCCTGTAATTAAGGGGCGCGAAAGTATAAGAAAAACTATTTTTAAAATTCACCCTGGCTTTAGAATCAAACCGTTTAGGATAATATAAAGCGTGGGAAATCGGCATTTTCATATCCGGATGATAAAGACAGGCAAACAAAGTATTGTCACTGCACTCTAAAAAAGCATGAACTGCCGACTCCTTGTGGAGAATAATGCTAATTTTCTCATAGGCAAGCCCGAAAAAATGATGGGTTTCTATAACTTCAAACCCTTTATTGACTAAAGTAGCGCTATCTACGGTTACCCGCTTGCCCATTTTCCAGGTAGGATGAGCTAAAACTTTCCTCACCCCCACCTTAGCTAAGTCTTCTTTTTTATATCCGGCTAAAGCCCCTCCGGAAGCAGTAAGATAAACTCTGCTAAAATCACCCCGGCAATCAGGCTCCGGCCTTGATTTAATAAGTTGAAAAAGAGCGTTTATCTCGCTATCTACAGGTATAATTTGAGTATTGAATCTCCCTGCCCTTTTAAACACCAAAGACCCGGCTGTAACTATAGATTCCTTATTGGCCAAAGCTATCCGCTTACTATGAGCAATGGCTATTAGCAGAGGTTTCAAAGAAGAAATCCCGGAAATTGCCATCACAGAAATATCTGATTTAATCGAGGAAAACTCATTGATCCCTTCCTCGCCGGAAAAAAATTTAATGCCTTTTCTTAACCGCATCTTTAATCTTTTAGCTCTGTTTTCATCCTTTACGCAGACATAGACAGGGTGAAATTCCTCAATCTGGCTGTAAAGAGTATCGATATCTCTATTAGCACAAAGGCCAATAACCTTAAATTTACCCTTACTTTCTCTAATTACTTTTAGAGTGTTTTTGCCGATAGAACCTGTTGAACCGAATATTAGTATTTTTTTCATAGAAAATTTTACCGCATCATTGTAAGGTAAAGATAAAACGTAGGTGCTGTAAAAATCAAACTGTCAATAACATCAAGAATCCCTCCCATTCCCGGGAGGAGTTTTCCGGAATCTTTAACCTGGCAATCTCTTTTAATAAGCGACTCGAAAAGATCGCCTAATTGCGCAATTACCGCTAAAATTATAATAAGAAAAAATTTAGCCCAAAAATTAATACTGCCGATAAATAAAGAAAAAATAACTCCCACCGCTAAGCTGGTAAAAAACCCACCGATTGCCCCTTCTAAAGACTTCTTAGGACTTATTTTCTTAAGCAGCCGGGTTTTGCCAAATCTTTTACCCCAAAGGTAAGCCCCGATATCCGAAGATTTAGTTACCAGAATTAAAAACCCGGTAAGCATAGCCCCTTCGGGAAGCTGTCTTATCCGGATAAGAAAAGAAAAACACCAGGATATATATATTACCCCAAAGACTGTCGCTGAAATAGATAATATTGACTGATGAGCGTCTTTTTTAGTCAGCTCTAAAAGAAAAAGAATAAAAATTCCGATAACTACAAATAAAAACTGCCATCCTTCCTGAATTGAAAACCGAAAATAAATAGTTATTGGGATAAGCACTCCTACTAAAAGCCCCATAGGCTTAAATAATCTTACCCCTTTCTTCTCCACCATATAGAAAAATTCATAGAGGGCGATTAAAATCAATAAGCTGGAAAACAACCCGCAAAGCGGGTAGTAAGCCACACAAAATACAGTAAATATACTTAAGATACTAAACGGAAGTAATCGCTTCTCCATATACCGCTCCAAATCTTCTTTCCCTTTGAGAATAAGCGTTTATTGCTTTATGCAGTTGTTCTTTATCAAAGTCCGGCCAAAAGACCGGGCTAAAATAAAATTCACTGTAGGCCAAATCCCAGATTATAAAATTACTCATTCTCTTCTCGCCTGAAGTCCTGATAAGTAAATCCGGCGCTACGCCCCCGCCTAATGAAAGATACTCACCGAATAATTCTTCATCTATGTCTTCCCAGGATACGCCTTCTTTTACATACTCTTTAGCTATTCTCTTCGCCGCGTTAACAATATCCCATCTTCCTCCGTAATCTAAAGCTACATTAAAAATAAAACTTTGATTACCTCGTGTAAGATTTTCGACTTCTCTTATCTCTTTTATCGCTTTCTTATCAATTCTGTCTCTTCTTCCAATTACTCTAAATTTTATATCCTTCCTTTGAAACTCTTTCGCGTAACTCTTTAAAAACTTAACCAAATAGGAAAAAATAAACTTCACTTCTGCTTCAGGCCTATTCCAATTTTCGGTTGAAAAAGCAAAAATAGTTAAAACTTTAACCCCTATTTTTTTTGCTTCCCGAAGAATTTCTTTAACCCTTTTTGCTCCTTCCCGATGGCCGACTATGCGCGGCAATTTTTTTTTCTTGGCCCATCTTCCATTTCCATCCATAATTACCGCAATATGCTTTGGCACTATCATGTTTACTTAAAATTAAAGGGGGCTTCTGCCCCCTTTGCAAGAATACATTAACTAACTTCCCGGATTACTCTTCGCTAAGCTTCTGCTTTATTAATTCTTCTTTCAAATTTTCTTCTAATTTCTCTTTCAGTTTTTCTATCTTCGCATTCTCTTCTTCAAGGTCTTTTATTTGGCTACCCAACTGGCTAACTTTTTCCGTCAAAGCGCTGTTTTCGTTTTTCAAGTCCTCTGCGGACTTTTCCATGCTTATATTCCTCGCTAGTTCTTTTTTATAAACCCCTGAAAGAGAATTCATCTTCACCAATAAAGATACACCGGCGATAACTAAAATCACGATCAAACCAACCAAAAGACTTATTATCAAAGGATTATCTTTCATTTCAACTCCTCCTTCACTTCTGCTTCTAAACGCTTCTCCCCTACTTTTTCCTTTACTGCCCTAGGTAAAATAACAATTTCTACTCGCCGGTTGGTCTGCCTTCCCTCAACCGTATCGTTAGACGCAATAAACTGATGCTCACCATAACCAATAGCTGATAACCTTCTTGAAGCAATTCCTCTCTTTTCTAAATAGTGGACTACACCCAGAGCACGTTGAGAAGAGAGCTCCCAGTTTGATTTCCAACGGGAATGTTTTATCGGCTCATTATCAGTATGCCCTTCAACGCCGATTTTATTAAAGGGAACTGTCTCTTTAAGAATTCTTATCACTTTATCCAGAATCTGAAGACTTTCTTCTCTTAACTTTGCTTTCCCGGAATCAAAAAGGACTTCGGCTACAAAGGTGATCACCAAACCCTTTTCAGCCATACCTAACCTCACCTTTTGATCCGCTATCTCTTGAGCAAGACGCGTTGCTAAGATACTTTTGGTTGCGCTTAACTTCTCTAATTCACTCTCTAATACTTGTATCTTTTCAATATCTGACTTTCTTCCCTTCTGAAAAACTATCGTACAGCCATTTAAGAATAAAAGAGAAATACCTAATAGAATAAAAATAGTTTTTTGCATAATTACCTCCTCACTGAAACTTGGGCTTTTGGAGTAAACCACATAAAAGCCTACAAATAAGTTTGATTTAGATTATCATAATCGCCGCCGGGAGTCAAGAAGTTTGATTACCCCTTGATCAAAGCCTGGCTTTGATCAAAAGATAATCTACTTAAACGCCTGAGATAAACCATAAGCTGCTGCCAATGATGCCGCTGTCCCAAGAAGTGCACAGCCCTGTATACATAATACCATCACCGCCAGTAAAGCTACCAACAACTTCTTCATACACTCTCCTATTTAAATGAATAAAAACCCGGAATAGATTTCTCTAATCCGGGCTTTTTATATTCTGGTTGCGGGGTTGGGATTTGAACCCAAGACCTTAAGGTTATGAGCCTTACGAGCTACCGGACTGCTCCACCCCGCGAAATTACTGTCAATGTAACACTTTATTCTTCAATGTCAATAACTATTTCGCCTTCCTTAGCTATACCTAACTCTTCCCGGGCGATTTTTTCATAAAGATAAGAATCTTTACCTATCCTTTTAAGCTTTTCTTCATAATCAATTATCTCTTCAATAAGTTTTTCATTCTCTAAAGCAAGCCTCTTATTCTCACCCCTTAACTTCTTTAACCTGGCGTAATTAGGAAAGTAAATAATTATTGCGACAATAGATAAGCAAAGGATAAACGCTGATATCCTTACCCACTTATTACGACTTATACTTAAAAGTCTTTCCGGCATAATGCGCCCTCTTACCCAACTCTTCCTCTATTCTCAATAATTCATTGTACTTAGCTACCCTGTCAGTGCGAGATAAAGACCCGGTCTTTATCTGGCCACAAAGTTTACCCACTGCTAAGTGTGAAATCGTAGTATCTTCGGTCTCCCCGGAACGATGAGAAATCACTGCAGTGTACTTAGCCTTATAAGCCATATCAATAGCAGCTATAGTCTCAGAAAGCGTTCCAATCTGGTTTACCTTAATAAGAATAGAATTAGCTGTATTTGCCTCAATTCCCTGCTTTAAGCGTTTAGTATTAGTGACAAACAAATCATCCCCTACCAACTGAATCTTTTTGCCCAGTTTCTTAGTAAGATTAGCCCAGCCCTGCCAATCATCTTCATACAACCCGTCCTCTAAAGAAATAATCGGATATTTTTTGATTATCCGGGCATAAAAATCAATCATGTAGTTAGAATCAACCTTCTTGCCTTCAAATAAATAATAGCCATCCTTATAAAAGGAACTTGCCGCTGAGTCTAAGGCCAGGGCTATTTCTTTGCCGGGCTTGTATCCGGCTTTTTTAATTGCCTGAATTATCAACTCCAAAGCTTCCTCATTCTTCTTTAAATTAGGAGCAAACCCTCCTTCATCACCTACGGATGTAGAAAGGTTTTTCTTCTTTAAAATACTCTTTAAATTATGAAACACCTCGGTTGCAGCTGAAAGAGCCTTGTTGAAGGTACTAAACCCCAAAGGAGCAATCATAAACTCTTGGATATCTAAATTATTATCAGCATGCATCCCGCCATTTAAAATATTCATTAAGGGAAGGGGCAGGAGATTTGCTTTTGTTCCTCCTAAATACCTATAAAAAGGTATTCCCATAGAAGTTGCTTTAGCCTTAGCTACAGCCAGAGAAACTCCCAAGATAGCGTTAGCTCCTAATTTAGCCTTATTAGCTGTCCCATCAAGTGAAATAAGAAATTTATCAATCTTTCTAAAATCGGCACTCATGCCCTTTATCTTAGGAAAGATAACCTTATTAACATTGTCAACCGCCTTTAGAACTCCTTTTCCCAAAAATCTCTTTTTGTTCTTATCCCTTAACTCAAGAGCCTCAAACTCACCGGTAGAAGCCCCTGAGGGAACTGCGGCCCTTCCCGTTGCGCCATCGCTTAAAACTACATCCACCTCAATAGTGGGATTTCCCCGGGAATCAAGAATCTCTCTCGCCTTTACTAATTTAATCTTAGACATAATACCTCCTTAATTCGGCCATATGGCCGAATTAATCCTGAGGAAACGACCCAAAGGAGCTTCCGAAGGATCTTATTTAGTTTTATACTTTACTCTGCTTCCTGAATCTGGGGTTCACCTGATCGTTGGTAAAATCCAACTAACTTGGCTTCAGCAATAATATGCCCCTGCATGGCCTCGATAACATCCTTTTTAGATGCTCCTTCTTCCAGAGAGAGGCTGGAATCTAAAGCGTAGAGTTTAAAAACATAGCGGTGAGCCTTACCCAGAGGCGGGCAAGGCCCTTTATAACCCACTTTACCAAAGTTATTTATTCCTTCAATAACTCCTAATTTATCTAACTCCTCCTTTTGGACCCCTTCGTCAAACCCTTTTACCTCCGGAGGTATATTAAAAACCACCCAATGAGTCCAAATCTTAAAAGGAGCATCGGGATCATCACAGATAAAAACAAAACTCTGGGTATTTGCCGGGATATCACTCCAGCTAAGCGGGGGAGAAAAATCTTGAGCATCGCAAGTATATCGGTCAGGGATATACCCTTTGCTTCCAAAAACCTCGCTTTGGATATCTAGCGCGAAAGCCGTATGAACCATAAAGGCAATAATCAAAAAGGATATTAGTTTTACCATCTCTTACTCCCCCTTATTTAAATAAATTCTTTTTAAAAACCTGTCTTAGCCTGTTTTTATCTACAGTTAAAGCAAATCTGATAAACCCTTCTCCGCTCTTTCCAAAGCCAAGCCCCGGAGTAGCAATAATCCTTTTTTCAGTAAGCAAGTATTTACTGAAATCCAAAGAAGACTTAAACCTTGAAGGAATCTTCATCCAGATATAAAAAGTAGAGTCTGCATAAATATCCTTAAAACCCTCTCTTGTTAAATTATCTACAAAATAATCCCTCCTCTCGCGCAATATCATTCGCAAATTCACCACGTAAGCGCTCTCTTTTTCTAAAGCAACATTCCCGGCTTCCTGAATAGCTCCAAAAATTCCCGAATCAATATTAGTCTTTACTTTTAATAATGCCTTAATAAGATTTTTATTTCCGCAAGCCCAACCAATTCTAAACCCGGTCATACAAAAAGTCTTGGACAAAGAATGAAACTCTATAGCCACCTCTTTAGCCCCTTTAATTTCCAGAATACTTCTGGGCTTTTGGTCAAAATAAACCTCTGAGTAAGCATTGTCATAAGCAAGGATAATTCCGTATTTTGAACAAAATTTAATCGCTTCTTTTAAAAACCCCAAAGGAGCTAAAACTGTAGTTGGATTATTAGGGTAATTTAGATAAATAATTTTTGCTTTATTACGTACCTTTAGGGGAATTTTTTTTAAATCCGGTAAAAACTTATTTCTCTCCAGAAGGCTGGTTTCATAAATCTTTGCCCCGGAAAAAATAGCCGCCCCCCTATAACCGGGATAACCGGGAGTTGGAATAATAACATAATCCCCGCTATTTACCACGCCCAGAGGAAAATGCACAAGGCCTTCCTTGGAGCCAATTAAAGGTAAAATCTCACTCTCCTCGCCTAAGCTTACTTTAAACCTCTTTTTAAACCACTTTTTAATGGTCCGGCGAAACTTACTCTTGCCGGCATCAAAAGCATACTTTTGATTCTCTTTTATTCTCGAAGCAGACGCCAAAGCCTTTAGCACTCCAACAGGAGCATCAATATCAGGGTCACCAACACTTAAGTCAACGAATTTAATCCCTTTTCTCTTAAGCTCAGCCTTCTTCCGGTCAATCTCCGCAAATAAATATGGAGGTAATTTCTTTAGTCTCTCTGATAAATCCCACATCCTTACCTTCAAAATAAAACATCCTCCATGGAATAAAGTCCCGGCTTCTTATCTATAACCCACTTTGCTGCCAAAAGAGCTCCCTGGGCAAAGATATCCCGGGTTTTGGCGCTATGGCTTAATTCAATTTTATCCACCTCACTCTCAAATACCACCTTGTGATCTCCAATAACCTCATCAAATCTGTCAGCTTTAATATCTTCTATCTTTATATTAAACCCCTGTTCATTAATAATCTCGGCTATTCTTTTAGCTGTTCCCGAAGGCGCATCCTTCTTATGAATATGGTGAGCTTCCTGAATATCCGCTTTATAGTTCTTTAAAATGCCGGCAGCTACCTTTAACAGCCGAAAAAGAAGATTCACCCCTATACTCATATTGGGCGATAAGACTACCGGAATATTTTGAGCCGCTTTTTCTATTTTCTCCCTGTCAACGCTATTTAAACCGGTAGTACCGATAACCATGCATTTATTAAACTTAACCACGTAGTCTAAATACCCTAAGGTAGCAGTTGGGGCGCTAAAATCAATCAAACAATCACAAACTGCTATATCCTCGGGATCACCGATTACCTTAATCTTATCAATAACTTTGCCTACCTCGGAATGGCCTTTATCTTCCAAACCAAAAACAATCTCTATTTCTTTAGCACTTTTTGCTTGGGCGATAATTCTTTTCCCCATCTTTCCGCAAGCGCCGCTTATACCAACTTTAATCATCATCACTCCTTTAATTCCCCCGATAAAGTCGGTGGAATTAAACCCTGAGTATTTTCGAAGGGCCTAAATCAATTTATATTTCTTAAGTACCTTTTTTAACTCGTCTAAATTAGCCAAGCTCAGTTTATAGAGAGGTAATCTTAAATTAGCCTCGACCATCCCCATCGCAGCCATTGCTGTTTTCACCGGTATAGGATTAGTTTCAATAAAAAGAATTTTGATTATATCGTAAAGATAGAGTTGCAGGTGCCTGGCTTCGGCTAAATTACCCTTTAGAAAATTAACAACTAAATCATGAGTTTCCTTAGGTAAAATATTAGCTACCACTGAAATTACCCCCACTGCCCCCACCGAAAGTATTGGCAAATTAACTTCATCGCTTCCGGAAAATAATAAAAATTTATCGTCAACCAAAGTCATTATTTTAGTAATCTGATCTAAGCACCCGCAGGCTTCTTTTATGCCCACAATATTTTTACACTCTTTATAAAGCCTGGCCACAGTTTCAGGCAAGATATTGCTTCCGGTTCGGGAAGGAACATTATAGATAATAATCGGGATGCCCACAGAATCAGCTATTTTTTTAAAATGCTGATAAAGGCCTTCTTGAGTAGGTTTATTATAGTAAGGAGTAATAACTAAGGCGTAGTCGGCTCCTGTTTTCTCAGCATAAGTAATTAACTCTAGAGCTTCATGTGTCGAGTTGGAACCGCAACCGGCTATAAGGGGAATTCTTTTATTTATATATCCGGCCGCCAATTCAACTATCTTTTTATGCTCGGCGTGAGTTAGTGTTGCACTCTCTCCGGTAGTACCACAGACTAAGATACCATCGGTTTTATTCTCAATATGCCAGTCAATCAGAAACTTTAATTTCTCTTCATCTATATCGCCGTTATTATCTCCGCCGGAAGCGGAAAAAGGTGTCACTAAAGCCACAATACTTCCCTTTAACATATTTCCCCCTTATTTTTTAGTATCGCGTATTGCGTAAAATTCATTATTATTAATTTAATATTAAATTAACGCGATACGCATGACGCGATACTATATTATGGCTTCTCCTTTATAAACTAAAGAAGCCCCGCCTTCCAGCCAAGTATTGCTTATTTTTTCCCCGGTATCAAAAGTAACTCTTAAGATATCTCCGCTCTTAGTCGCAACAGATAGCGATACTGTCTTCTTTCCCTTCAGCCGGGGATTAAGCTTAAAACAAGAAATGATTGCTGAAGCTATTACTCCTGTACCACAAGCCAAAGTCTCCGCTTCTACACCCCGCTCATAAGTCCTTATCGCCAAAGAATCCTTGCCCTTTATCTCTACAAAATTAACGTTGGTCCCAGCCGGGCTAAATTGCTGATGAAATCTCACCTCTCTTCCGATCTTTTTAACATCAATACTCTCTAAACTTTCAACAAAAATAATTGCATGAGGTACACCGGTATTAATAAAATTTACCTTTATCTTGCGGCCCAAAACTTTAAGTGGTAAATCCATTTTTAAACCAAAAGGAGTAGAGGTTTTTATCTTTATTAAAGGTGCCTGGCTCTTAGGCCTAACCCTGGCCTCAATGATTCCGGCTTTAGTCTCAAATTTTATATCTTTTTTTTTCTTCGCATGATTTGCCCAAAGCCCCAGACAACGCCCCCCATTGCCGCACATTTGGGCCTCTGTTCCGTCGGCATTAAAAATCCGCATCTTAAAATCAGCTTTACTTGACGGTTCAACCGCTAATACTCCGTCGGCACCAATACCTAATTTCCGAGAACAATATTTTTTCGCAAATCTTCTATAGAAAAATATACTTGGTTTCGGCTTTAATTTTAAATTATCCAGAAGGATAAAATCATTGCCGGAAGCTTGTAATTTATAAAACTCTTGTTTCTTCATTTCTTTACCCTAAATGATAGCCTCGCCTTTAATCAAATCCTGATAACTTTCCCGCTTCCTAACCAGATAAACTTTTCCGTTCTTCGCTAATACTTCAGCTGCTCTGGGGCGGGAATTATAATTAGAACTCATACTAAAACTATAAGCGCCGGAGCCTAAGACTGCAATATAATCTCCGGCTTCAACCTCCAACTTCCTCCCTTTACCTAAAAAATCACCGCTCTCACAAATCGGGCCAACCACATCAGCCAAGTTAAAACGTTGAGCGCTAGATACCGGGCGTTGAATAATGGGAACGATTTTGTGATAAGCCTCATAAAGAGAAGGCCGGGCTAAATCATTCATAGCGGCATCGACTACGATAAATCTCTTCCGGCCGGTCTCTTTTACATAAATCACCTTAGCAACTAGAATGCCGGCATTACCAACTATAAACCTTCCCGGTTCCAATATGATCTTAAGCCCCAAACTCTTAAGCAAAGGCAAAACTTTCTTAGCAAACTCTTTAGCTGTCTGAGGCCTCTCTTTATCGTAAACTATACCCAGCCCCCCGCCGATATTAAGATACTCTAAAGCCGCTCCCAGCTTCATTAGCTCACTTATAAGCTTATTGGCCTTGTTAAAAGTTTTTATAAAAGGCTCACTCCGGGCAATCTGAGAACCAATATGCACATGAATACCTACAATATCTAAATAGCAATATTTTTCTCTCTCCAAAATTATCCTTTTTATCAACCCCTCATCCATACCAAATTTAGTTTCTCCTTTACCGGTAGTAATATAAGCATGAGTCCCTGGTTTAACATCGGGGTTAAAGCGTAAAGCTACTTTGGATTTTTTTCCTAACTTACCGGAAATTCTATTTATTCGCGCCAATTCCGGTAAAGATTCTACGTTAAACATTAATATCCCGCTCTCTAAGGCCTCACTTATCTCATGATCAGTTTTACCTACCGAAGCATAAACTATTTTCTTAGCCAAACACTTTATTTTCTTAGCCCGATAGAGCTCTCCTCCGGAAACGATATCTAAGCCGGCACCTTTTGTAATAAGCAGCTTTAGCAAAGAAAGGTTGGAGTTAGCCTTAACCGAATAACAGATCAAAGGTTTAATTGGAGAAAAAGCTGTTTTTAACTTTAAAAAGTGGCTAAGAATAGTTTTAGCGCTGTATATATATAACGGAGTGCCAAACCTCTTTGCCAAATCTTTCACCTTAAAATTCTCACAATATAAGCTGCCTCTTTTAAAGTTGAAATAATGCATTTTTGGTTTACTTAAACTTTGAGGATTTTAAAGAAGTTGTCCGCTTAAATCCCGGCAAAGATTTTTTTGATGATACAGCATGCTTGGGATTCATTATTTTCTTTACATCCTTATGGGTTAATTTTCGATGAAATTTCTTCAAAGTCTTATCAGACATATCTTTTATCTTAATGTCGGCATCGGCGGAATAACGAATAAGCTTACCAACAAGCTCATGAGCCTGGCCAAAAGCAACATCGTTATAAACTAAAAACTCCACCAGCTCGGTAGCGTAAAGCTCCTGGTCATCCAGGGCTTCTTTTAGGCGTCTCTCATCCAACTTTATCTTGCCTATAAGCTCAGCCGCAATCTTCAGCTCTTTCTTAATTATCTCTACTGAAGAAAAAAGCGGTTCTTTGTCTAATTGCATATCCCTATTGTAAGTCAAAGGTAATCCTTTCATAATAGTAAAAACCGCCATTAAATTTCCATAAATCCGGCCGGTATTACCCCGGACTAATTCTAAAAAATCGGGATTTTTCTTGTGAGGCATTAAAGATGAGCCGGTACAGAATTCTTCGGGCAAATCAAAAAACCCAAACTCTTTAGTAGAGTAAAGAATAAAATCTTCGGCCATGCGGGAAAGATGCATTTGAATCAAAGAAAGAATATTTAAAAATTCAATAACAAAATCCCGGCTGGCAACATTATCTAAAGGATTCCTTACCGTTAAAGGCTTTGCTCGTAAAGATAAAGCTTTGGTCTTCTCAAGAAATTTCCTTAAAGCTTCACTGTAGGCAGCGCGGGGTATGGCGCTTCCGGCTAAGGCCCCTGAACCAATATAGATAAATGATTTTTTTACAAAAGCATCTAAGCGCTCAAAATCTCTCTCCAGCATACAAAAAAAAGCTCCGGTATAGCTCACAAAAGAAACCACCTGGGCTCTCTGAGTATGAGTATATCCGGGAATAAAACAATTTCGATATCTATTCCCAAAGTGATTTAAAGAAGCTAGAATTACATTTAAAAGGCTGAGGATATATATTCCTTCCTTATAGCAAAACCACTTCTCATCAAAAACTACCTGGTCATTTCTTGACCTTAGAGTATGAAGCTTTGCCGCTAATTTACCTACTTTTTTTGCTACCCGATTTTGAATATCGGTATGAATGTCCTCAGCGGCTAAATTGGGCTTAAATTTCTCATCCTTTACTTCTTGAAAAATATCATTCAAAGCAGTAATTAGCTTTTTAAGCTCAGCGTTGCTTAAAAGACCCGCCTTCTTAAGAGCGTTCACATGTATAATAGAGTGGTAGATATCATATTCGACTAATTTATAATCATACTGAATAGACTTCTGGAATTGGAAAAAATCCTGATTAATCTTCTTCTTAAACCTGCCGCCCCAAAGCTTCTTAGACATATTTCACCTCTATCTTTATTTTACAAAAGGTTGACTCCAAATATTTATGAAACCTTCAGCATAAGCCCGATTAAACTTGTCTCCTTCTCCATAGGTAGCCAGCTCCTCCCGGTACAAAGAAAAAGGCGAGCTTCTTTTGGCAATAATAATACTACCTTTATATAGCTTAAGAGTAATCTTACCGCTCACCCTTTTTTGAGTTTCAGTTACAAAATTGTCTAAAGATTTCTTTAAAGTGCTAAACCAGAGGCCACAATAAACCAGCTGAGCATACTTTAAAGCTGCTATTTTTTTAAAGTATAAGGTCTCCCGGTCCAAAACTAAACTCTCTAACTCTTGATGAGCCGTATACAAAATCCAGGCTGCCGGAGCCTCGTAGACCTCCCGGGATTTTATACCCACTACCCTGTCTTCCACTAAATCAGTACGGCCGATACAATGCTTACCGCCAATTTTATTTAACCTTTCAATCAAAACAACCGGTTCTAAGGTTTTGTTATTTAATTTTATCGGCTTTCCTTTCTTAAATTCAATAGTTAAATATTGAGGCTCTAAGGGTGCCTTTTTTAAACTCTGAGTAAGGATAAAAGCGTCTTCGGTAGGCTCATTATTCAAATTCTCTAAAACTCCGGCTTCAATACTCGCTCCCCAGATATTCTTATCAATGCTATAAATCTTCTTCTTGGTAACCGGTATCGGAATCTTTTTTCTCTTAGCATAAGCAATCTCAGCTTCCCGGGAAGTCAGCTCCCACTCCCGCAACGGAGCGATAATCTTTAATTTAGGGTTTAAAGCCTTAATTGCTACCTCTAACCTTACCTGGTCATTTCCCTTAGCGCTGCATCCATGGGCGACAAATAAAGCCTTTTCCTTTTCAGCTATTTCAACCAAATACTTAGCAATTAAAGGCCGGCCTAAAGCAGTATTAAGAAGATATTTTCCTTGATAAACGGCTCCGGCACCTAAAGCCGGAAAGATATACTCTCGAACAAACTCTTTTCGTAAGTCTTTAATATAAACCCTGGAAATTTTAGATTTGGCTGCCTTTTTTCTTATTTGGGCCGGCGAAAACTCACTGCCTAAATCAGCCGAAAAACAAATAACCTCAAACCCCTTATCTTTAAGCCACTCTAAGCAACAAGAGGTATCTAACCCGCCGGAATAAGCTAATATTACTTTTTTATTCATTTTCTTATAATATAGCTAAGAATCGCTTTTGCCATGTGCAAACGATTCTCTGCCTGTTGAAAAACAACTGATCTTTCACCATCAATAACTGAAGCCGTAATCTCTTCACCTCGATGAGCCGGAAGGCAATGCATTACTATAGCATCGTCTTTTGCCTTGCTTAAGATTTTATCATTGATTTGGAAGTTTTTAAAAACTTTTTTTCGGCCTTCTGCCTCATCCTCTTTGCCCATAGAAGTCCAAACATCGGTATATAAAACATCAGCACCGTCGGCCGCGGCAAGAGCTGAAGCAGCAAAACTAATTTTAGCTCCGGAAATCTTACAATAATTCCTTGCCTCATCTAAAATACTCGCTGCCGGCAGATAATCTTGGGGGATAGCCATATGTAAATTCCCGCCCAGAATAGAAAAAGCATAAATTAAGGAATTACAAACATTATTTCCGTCGCCGATATACGCTACTTTTAACTTCTTTATATCGCCTTTTAGCTCCCTAATAGTAAATATATCAGCTAAGGCTTGTGAGGGGTGCAAGAGATCGCTCAAAGCATTTATTATAGGAACTGAGGAAGATTCAACAAATTCCAAAATGTTATGATGAGAAAATGTCCGCACCACGACAGCATCCAGATACACCGAAAGCGTGCGGGCAACATCAGATATTTTTTCCCGTTCACCTAGTTTTACCTCTTGAGGCGAATAGTAAATTGCTTTTGCGCCTAATTGTAAAGCTCCGAGATAAAAGGAGGTTTTGGTTCTTAAGGATGCTTTCTCAAAAAGTAAACCCACAGACTTTCCTTCGAGAATACTTTTAGACGAAGAAGGATCCTGCTTTATCCGCAGAGTCAAATCTATCAACTCATTGATCTCCCGGCAAGAAAAATATTTTAAAGAAACAAAATGGCTCATCTTACTCCGTTTTAAATACTTCCTCTAAAATCTTTAGCCCCTTGTCTAATTCAAGTTTAGTAACACTTAAAGCCGGCATAATCCGCAATACATTTTTATGGGTAGAATTTATGATTAGCTTCTTCTGCAAACACTTTAAAAATATGGGGAAAGAGTCAATTTTTAGCTCTAAACCAACCATCAGGCCTATTCCCCTCACCTCTTTGATAAAAGAAAACTTTTTCTTAAAAGCGCAAAGGCTCTCTTTAAGATAATCTCCTTTTGTTTGTGCATTCTTAATAAGTTTATCCCGTTTAATAATCCTAAAAGCCTCCAAAGATACTCTGCTTACCAAAGGAGACCCTCCAAAGGTAGAAGCATGCATCCCCGGCTTTATTATATCAGCTATATTTTTCTTCACCACTAAAGCTGATATCGGCACTCCCGCGCCTAAGCCCTTGGATAAAATCATTATATCCGGAATTAAAGAATAATTCTGGCAACAGAATAGCTTAGCTGTCCTGCCCATTCCGGTCTGAACCTCATCAACAATAAGAAGAATCTTGTGTTTCCGGCAAAAATCCCTTAATTTATGAACATACTCTTTATCGGCAATATTAACTCCGCCTTCCCCTTGAACCAGTTCCAAAATAACCGCCGCGGTTTTAGAATTAACTTTACTCTTAAAACTCTCAAAGTCGTTAAAAACAGCCTGCTTAAAACCCGGTAGAAGAGGCTTAAAAGAATCTTTGTGCTTCTTCTGGGCAGTGGCTGAAAGGGCGCCAAAAGTCCTTCCATGGAAAGAATTCTTCATGGTGATCACTTCAAACCTCTTCCCCTTACCAAAGAGACGGCTAAATTTTATCGCCCCTTCTACAGCCTCAGCTCCGGAGTTAGCAAAAAAAACCTTACCCGGAAAACTTAACTTTACGATCTCCTGAGCCAATAAAGCCTGCTCTTTAAAATAAAGGTTATTGGGAATATGAATCAAACACTTAGCCTGGCTTTGTATAACTTGAGCGATTTTAGGATGAGCGTGGCCTAAAATAGAAACTCCCCAACCGGGGAAAAGGTCTAAATAAGCCCGCCCCTTATCATCCCAAAGCCAGCTCCCTTTACCCTTAACAAATACCGGGCCGTAACGGGTATAAGTATTTAAACTGTATTCTCTAAATAATTTCTTAATATCCATACAAAACTTAAAACAGTTAATGAGTTAACGCGTATATTTTACACTTCAGCTCTTTATGATTTCTGTTCCGCTGCCTTTATCGGTGAATATTTCTAAAAGAAGAGCATGAGGTATTTTGGCATCTACGATATGAGCTTTACCGGTGCCAACACCGATTGCCGCAGCTGCCGCCCTTACCTTGGGAATCATACCCTTATCAATAACTTCAGCCTTAATCAACCTCTCAACCTCTTTGGCTGTCATCGTAGAAATTAAAGAATTCTTATCTTTAGAATTACGCATCACCCCTAAAACGTTAGTAAAAAGAACTAATTTCTCGGCTTTTAATTGGGAAGCCAGAAAAAAAGCAACCTCATCAGCATTAATATTATAAGCAAGGCCTTCAGCCGAAAAACCCATAGGGCAAATAACCGGAATATCCTCTTCCAAAACTTCTTCCAGCCTTTTGCGGTTAAAATTAACTACTTCACCAACACACCCTAAATCAACTTTCCCCTTTTTTTTAACCACTTTTAGAAGTTTACTCTTAGCTTTAAATCCCCGGACTTTAACTCCGTGACTACCCACCTCTTTTACAATTAAATCATTCAACTTATCAAGCTCCTTTTCTACCACCTCTAAGGTAGTTTTATCGGTAACCCGCATACCTCCTATAAACTCAGTCGTAATCTTGCGCTGTTTTAACTCTTTGGTGATATTAGGCCCGCCTCCATGGACGATAATCGGCCTTATACCGGCAAACCTTAAAAAAGCAATATCTTCCAAAACACATTTACGCACTCTATCCTCGGCCAAAATAGAGCCACCATACTTAATAACAAATATTTTCTTATGAAACCTTTTTATATAAGGAAGAGCCTCAATTAAAACATCGGCTTTTCTTATTGCTTCTTGCACCATTCCATTCTCCTCAATGAGACTTACATTTTTCTTTGAAAAATGTGTAGCCGAATTGATCCCGAAGTCGCGTTAGGTAAATATCGAAGAAATTTACCCAACATCTCCCGCGACGAGGGACATATCATTCCATAAACTTTTTATTCTTCAGCTATACTTCAACAAACTTCTTCTTCAACTGTACTTGGCATTAATCTTAACATACTTCGGAGTCAAATCACAGGTATATACTTCTCCTTTAGATTTACCCCGTTTTAAATCTATGGATATCTTTACCTCTTTCTTTTTTAAACAGGTAGACTTAATAGAAATGTTTTCTCTTACCTTAATACCGACCTGGCCTAAACTTGAAATGATCCTTCCCCAATTAGCGTTAGCTCCATAAAGAGCGGTTTTAAACAGATTAGAATTGGCTAAAGACAAGCCGGCTTTTTTAGCCTCATCAGGACTCTTAGCCCCTTTTATTTGAATTTGGATAAATTTGCTTGCGCCCTCACCATCTTTAACAATCATCTTAGCCAGGTTTAAACAAACTGCTTTTAACTTTTTAGAAAATATCTTTAGTTGGCTTTTATTCTTAAGCGAAATCCTTCCACTTGTTGCGGCCAACACCATATCATTGGTACTCATGCACCCATCTACGCTTATAGAGTTAAAACTCTTTTCCACCGCCTCTTTGACGATTTTCGCAAATACGCTTTGCGGTATATCAGCGTCGGTAAGGATAAAGGCCAACATGGTAGCCATGTTCGGACAAATCATTCCAGCTCCCTTAGCAAAACCAACTATGGTAGCTGCTCCGGCCTTTGCCGTTGATATCTTAGCAAAAGCATCAGTGGTAAGAATGCTTTGAGAAAAATTACTGAAAGACTTAGCTAGTTTTTTCTCTAGCTGAGAGAAACTCTTGATAATCTTGGCTTTAGGCAATTTTTTGCCAATAATACCGGTAGAGGCAATAAGTATATTGGAAGTTTCAACCCCCAGCTTCTTGGCCAGCTTTGAAGCAACTTCTTTGGTATCCTTTAATCCCCCCTTATGAGAATAACAATTAGCATTGCCGCTATTTACCAAAATTGCTTTTATCGGTTTATTAATATTTTCCTTGCAGAAAATAATCGAGTAAGAAGGATTAACATTGGAAGTAAAAGTCCCGGTAACCCTACAAAATTCCTGGGCATAAATTAATCCCAAATCCAGCTTTTTCTTCTTTATCCCGCAATGTATACCTGAAAGTAAAAATCCTTTTGGCAGTTTCATAGCAGCCCTACACTCTCATCCCAGCCTAACATTATATTCATATTTTGTACTGCTGTTCCGGCAGCCCCTTTTATAAGATTGTCAATGCAGGAAACAACCACCCCGGCTTTACTCTCACCGTTTAAAGCAAATCCGATATTGCAGAAGTTTGTTGCCACTACCTCTTTTAACTTAGGCAAATCCTGGCTTATCTGTATAAAAGCACAGCCCTGATAATATTTTTGATAAACGCCTTCAACCTGCTCCCGGGTAACTTTTTGACTAAAATTAAGGTAAATCGTAGAATATATCCCGGCTTTCATCCCTCCGACATGAGGAAGAAAACAAAAATCTATATCTTCTCCGGCCGCCTCAGTAAGTATGCTAAGCATCTCCGGGGTATGTTGATGCTCAAAAGGCTTGTAAGCCCAAAAATTATTGGGAATATCCTCGCTTTGATATTTTAAAGCTGTTTTTCTACCCGCTCCGCTAATTGCCGACTTGGAATCAACAACCATCTTACCCTTGATTAATCCCTCTTTAAGCAGAGGAAAAAGAGCCAAAATAATTGAAGTCGGATAACAGCCGGGATTAGCAACAAGGCTGCTCTTGGCTATCTCTTGTTTATAAATCTCAGCCAACCCGTAAACTGCCTTTTTTAAATTATCCTTATCTTTATGGACAGTATTGTAATACTTCTGATACAAAGTAGTATCTTTAAGCCGATAATCCGCTGAAAGGTCAACTATCCTTTTACCGGCCGCTAAAAGATAGGGAACAAACTCCATGGAAGCTGTATGAGGCAGAGAAAGAAAGAAAAAATCGCTCGCCTGAGCAGCCTTTTCAATATCAAGAAACTCACAATCCAACTTAGTCCTTCCCTCAAAATGAGGAAATAGCGTTGCGTAAGGAACTGCCTTGGGGGTACGGGAAGCTAGATAGGTAAGCTCTACCTGAGGATGGCTAAGCAGGATTTCTACTAACTTTTCTCCGGTAAAGCCTGTTGCCCCTAATACCGCTACCTTCATTCTTTTAGACATAATTCATCCTAAAATAAGTAAATTAGCCAATAAAACGTAAGCTTATCTTAAACTAAAATAAGCTTTCAGTCAATACAATTTAGAATTAGATCTTTTATTTGCCTGAAAAGGAGGGATTTATCGGGGCTAACTCCAGGATATCCCCTATTTCTAAATTCTTCCGGGAAGTTTTATGCGGGGGGAGTTCAATAACCAGATAAGCAAAAAGACAAAAAACCACTCTCCCCGGCTTTAAAGCCTCATAAAATCTCACCACCTGCATTTTTTTATTTAAAAATACTATATCCAGGGGAAAACGCATAAAAAAAGTATGAATTGAAGAAGTACGATAAAAAATAAGAGCGGCTTCGGCGGCTATAGTTTTTCTAAACATAAAGCCCTTAAGGCGTAAGAAAAAATCATCCGCTACCAGGGCTTCCGAGGCAAGAAAAAGCCCCTTACTTTTATTAAAAAGATTATATACTACTCTTTTTTTAGGCATTGGATTACTCCTTGAGGGATAATTTTGGGGATAAAATTACTATCAACGCAAACCATTTGAGTCTGAGCTTTAACTAAAATTTTTCCGGCTCTATCTATGCTCTGACTAAACTCTAAAGAGGCATTCTTAATCTTACTTATCCGGGTAGAAACAGTTAAGGTGTCGGCATAGCGGGCCGGAGCTTTATAATTAACCTCCACTCTCCGTACCGCAAAAACAATATCCTGTTCTGACAATTTACAGATATCAATATTTTTTTCTTTAAAAAATTCAGTTCTTGCTTCTTCAAAATATTTAAGGTAGTTAGCATAATAGACTACCCCTCCGGCATCAGTATCATGATAGTATATTTTCTTTAGCATACGCTCTGCTCCTTTAAACAATCATCGTCAAATACACTTCCGTTCACCCCTTCATAAAGGCCTAAACTAACAATAAACATCCCAGGATGCTTCCCGTAAAATTAGCAAAGATATCTCCCAGCTCAAAAC
Organism: Methanosarcinales archaeon; assembly: GCA_048634245.1. Classification (GTDB taxonomy): domain Bacteria; phylum Omnitrophota; class Gorgyraeia; order Duberdicusellales; family 4484-171; genus Susulua. Next base: position 26,731 of record JAIWAR010000009.1, read on the forward strand.
TGCGGAAAGGGAGAAAACACTGCCCTATCTCTATAAACAATCCCAGAGAAAAAGCGAAAAATAAACCCCAAGCCTTAGAATAGTTTATCTTGTTTCGGGAAAAGGTGTTTACAGCTAAAAATGAAAGTAAACAATACATTAAACCGTGGATTATTTTATCCTGAAAAGGAAAAAACAGCCGTGGGGGAACTTTGACAGGAAGGGTAGAAACAACAATAATAAAAAAAGAATAAATATAAGTAGTGGCCCAGGAAAAAAGATAACGCATTAATTTTAGAGGGAAGTTACATCTGCAACCATTCCTGAGTTAACTCTTGCCGGTGATATTTAAAGATGTAATCATAAATACCTTCCTTGTGACTATCGGAAATATGTACAAAGCGAATTCCTACTTCTTTTCTGTCCAGATATTCTTTTTGCCATACTACTTCCCCGGAAATCTTCAAAACGTTATCGCCGGATAGAACAAGATGAAAATTAGTTAAACCCGCAAGCTTTGAAGACAAAGACTTATTCAGGGCAACTTTTAAACCACTCATGCTCAGGTTTTTAACCGTTGCTTTGGCCTCCGGAGAATCTTCTCCTTGAACGAATTTAAAGGGAAAAGAAACCTGAAATCTTAAAAATTCTCTCTTCTCATTCATAATGGCTCCTGCTCTTCGGCGCTTGGGCCCGTCCTTTTTAAAACCTGATCTATTTTAGCTTTCAAAATTTCTATTTTAACCGGCTTAACAATATAATCTTCGCCATATAGGCCGGCAGCTTTTATTTTTGAGCCAATATCTCCTTTAGCGGTAAGCATTACCACCGGTATAGTTAAGGCTCCCCGGGATTTTTTAATTTCTTCTAACACTTCAAAGCCATCCATCTTAGGCATCATAATATCTAAAAGTATCAGATCTATCTCCTGAGAGGAAGCAATGTTTATTCCCTCACTGCCGCTGGTAGCTATAATTACTTCGTAATTTCCAGCCAGCTCCAAATTAGCTTTAACGAAAAAATTCAAATCTTCTTCGTCATCAATGATTAATATTCTTTTCTTGTCCATTTTTCTACTTCTTTTCGATAATACCACCGAGCTCAAAGATGTCAACCCCGTTAGAAAGAATAATCGTAATAGCTAACTCTCCCTAAAGAATAGGTAAGATAACTCTAACCCGGGTTCCTTTGCCGGGTTCACTATCAACCAGCAAAAACCCCCGGTGATTTTCAACAATAGTCTTAGACATTACCAGGCCTAAGCCGGTCCCTTTCTTATCCCTTTTAGTGGTAAAAAATGGCTCAAACAGCCGGGAAAAATTCTCCTTGGGTATACCTTCTCCCCTATCGACTATTTCGATTACACAAACAGGCTCAGCTTTAGAAAATTCGGCTCCGGGGGCTTTATAAGTTTTAATCTTAATAATGCCTCCTTTAGGCATAGCATCAATCGCGTTTATAAGAATATTGAACAAAACCTGGTTCAATTGATTTTTATCTACCTCAATACGGATATCCTCTTTAGAAAATTCAGCAACGATATCTACGTTTAT
>JAIWAR010000010.1:0-26623 GCA_048634245.1 Methanosarcinales archaeon
GAAGAAGTTTTTAAAAAATATCCTTTTGAGCTTATAATTCATACCGCAGCCCAGCCTTCTCATGATTGGGCCGCCCGTGAGCCTTTTACCGATTTTGAGATTAATGCCAACGGAACTTTGAATTTATTAGAATATTGCCGAAAGTATTCTCCTCAGGCTGTATTTATATTTACCTCTACCAATAAAGTTTATGGAGATACTCCCAATAGACTCCCTTTAGTAGAACTTCAAACACGTTGGGAATTGCCGGAAGGCCACCGCTTTTATAATGGTATAAATGAAAGTATGTCTATTGATAACTCTACCCACAGCCTTTTTGGAGCTTCTAAGATAGCCGCGGATATTTTAGTTCAGGAGTATGGAAGATATTTTAATCTTAAAACCGCAAGCTTTAGAGGAGGATGTCTTACCGGCTCCTTGCATAAAGGAGCGGAACTTCACGGATTTTTAGCTTATCTGGCTAAATGCGTTGCTACAGGCCGACAATATACTATTTACGGCTATAAAGGTAAACAAGTAAGGGATAATATCCACTCTTTTGACTTAGTAAATGCTTTTTGGCATTTTTGCAATGAACCACGCTGTGGGGAGATTTATAACATCGGAGGAAGTAGATTTTCTAATGTTTCGATTAAGGAAGCAGTTTCTTATTTTGAAAAGTTATTGAAAAAAAAGGCAAAGTTAACTCATAAAGAGCAAAATCGCAAAGGTGACCACATTTGGTATATCTCTAATGTAGATAAATTTAAGTCTCACTATCCAGACTGGAATTATACCTACGATATATATAGGACTATGGATGAGATTTGTGCAAAGGGAAACTTAAAGTGAAGATAAATTATAAGATGGTGAATGTGGACATTTAAAAGGTGATTTAATCCATTACACCTATAAAGATTGGGCGTCTTTTTTAAGAAAACGTAACAACCAAACTACTTTAGAAGCTAAGAAGTGGTATAAATTATCCCTAACTAATCCTAAAAAGGCACGCTATAAAATGAACCTCATCCATGTTTTTTGGCGTACTTTAATAGATTCATAAGAGCATTTTTTGCTAAAAGAGGATATCGTGCCGGATTTATTGGTTTTATGGTAGCTTATTTTTCTTCTCTCTATCAAATTGTAAGCTATGCAAAATACCGTGAGTTTGCTCGTGATAAGCTCAACAATACGCAAGCTAAATAATTGATTTAATAGATTAAGACCAAAGAGGAGGTTATAATGGCAGAGACATTAGGAAGTTTAGTAGATAAATTAGCTATAAAATCCATAAGAGAATTTCATATTAAAAAAGCACAATGTTCAGTTAGACTATGTGCTTCCAAGAAAGAATTGAGTAAGAAGCTAGAGATATTAATTAATCAAAAAAAAGCTTTAATTAAGGAGATTCAGGAGTTTATCTCTGCCGCAGCTAAGGGTGAAGTAATTTTGCGCGAGGATAAACTTAAGCTTTATAATAAACCGGAAGTAGTAGGTAAAATAGGCAGCGTCAGATCCGTTGCCAAAGCTATTGATGGCCTTGCTAAAAAGAATATTCAACTTTGGAATTTAGAAGATGATGCCCGGAGAGAAGATAGACCACTTTCCTATATTGGAACGGTCAAAAAAAAGATAGATAAAGTGAACCAGCAGCGAAATGATTTTATCGATGTGATAGATAAATTATTTGAAAAAGATATAAAAGAGTATAAGAAAAGATAGTGCAATACTATAAATCCTTTCTAGTTATAAACCCTTTCGGGATAGGAGATGTTTTATTTTCCACTCCTCTCGTAAGAAATTTAAAAGAGAATTTTCCTTCTGCTAAAATATACTATCTTTGCAATAGGAGAACTTACCCGGTGTTAAAGAGCAATCCTCTGATCGAAAAAATTTTTGTATACGAAAGAGATGAGTTTGAAGCTGTAAAGACAACATCTAAATTTTTATGGGTTAAAAAAATCCGGAGTTTTATTTTAGAGATAAAGAAAGAAAATATAGATATTGCCGTAGATTTATCTTTAAATTCACAGTTTGGTTTTTTTGCCTGGTTTGCCGGGATAAGAAAAAGAATAGGGCTTGATTATAAAAAGAGAGGGCGATTTCTTACCGACAAAATAGCATTGGAAGGTTTTGATAATAAACATGTAGCAGAGTATTATCTTGATGTGTTGAAACTGCTGAGTATATCGATAAAGCAATATCCCCTGCAGATATTTGGCGATAGCGGCAGTGAGGAATGGGCTAATAATTTCATTAATGAGAATAATTTATACGGTAAGTTGATTATCGGAATCGTTCCTTGTGGGGGCGAGACATTTGGTAAGTATGGACATATAAGGCGTTGGCCGTTGAATAAATTTTCTTTATTAGCGAAAAGGTTAAATGATGAGTTTAACGCTAAGATATTTATTTTTGCCGGAGTTAAGGAAAAGAAAGATATTTTTCTTCTTATCAATGGCGTAAGAGATGCTTCTATGTATTGTCATGAGTTTAGCGATGTTTCTTTAGAGAAAGCAATAGCCTTGGTTAAAAAGTGTGATTTAGTGATAGGAAACAATACCGGTCTTTTAAGATTTGCCGATGCTTTGGAAAAAAAACTAATAGAGTTGGCCGGACCGGTAGATGAGAAAGTGTATGGGCCATACCCTTGTCAATCGCACCGCGCGATTGTCATAACAAAAGATTTACCTTGCCGTCCCTGCTATAGAAGATTTCGCTTCCTGGATTGTAAATTGGATCGAAAGTGCCTGTGCGATATAAGCGTGGATGAAGTTTTTGAGGCAGCGAAAAAACTGTTAACAATAGGAACAGATACTTATTAAGTTTGTTGGCGGAGCGAAGAACGAGAGCAACGGAGAGAATGACGGAAATTAAGCTCTACATTGGATGAAAATCAATAAACCAAATATGGAACAAAAAAGTTCTAAAAAACTGGTTTTAGGAAGTGCCGGGAAAAATAGCCCGGATGCTATTACATTGGATATTAATCCATTACATAATTCAGATGTTGTCCATAATCTTAATAAAACACCGTGGCCATTTAAAGATAATCAATTTGAAGAAATCGTTGCCCACCATGTTGTTGAGCACTTGAATAATTTACATTCTGCTATGGAAGAACTTCATAGAATATGCATGCCTAATGGTTGTATTTATATTGAAGTTCCTCATCATACCTCTTGGTATGCGATTGATCCTTTTCATATATTAAGATTTAATTACTTTAGTTTTGATGGGTTTATTCAAGGAAAGACAACATGGGTAACGGGAGCGAAATTTATTTGTTTAAAAAAAGGAATTACATTCCACAAATTTTATAGATTCTTTTTGTTGCATAAAATATTTAATAAGTTCCCTGGTTTTTATGAACGATTCCTTTGCTATATTTTTCCAGCTGAACATTTTAAAATATGGTTGCAACCAAAAAAATAATAATCAGCACCTAATAATAATTTAGCCCGTTTAATCGAGAGGTATTAAAGATGAAAAAAGCACTTATCACCGGTATCACTGGACAGGATGGTTCTTATTTGGCGGAGTTTTTATTAAGAAAAGGATACCAAGTCCATGGAATGGTGCGGCGAGTTGCCCTGGAGGATCCTGAGCATAGGCTGTGGCGGATACGGAATATAATTGATAAAGTAGTTTTACATTCCGCCTCTTTAGAGAGTTATGCCAGCGTATTTAAAGTAGTAGAAAAAGTGCAGCCTGATGAGTGTTATCATTTAGCTGCACAGAGCTTTGTGAGTTATTCTTTTGAGGATGAGTTTTCAACTATTAATACAAATATAAATGGAACGCACTACCTTTTATCAGCAGTAAAAGAAAAAGCGCCTGAATGTAAGTTTTATTTTGCGGCTTCAAGTGAGATGTTTGGGCATGTGCAGGAAGTGCCTCAAGATGAAAACACGTCTTTTCATCCCCGTTCACCTTATGGTATTTCAAAAGTTGCCGGATTTGACTTAACAAGAAATTATCGCGAGGCCTATAATCTTTTTGCGCTTTCAGGAATATTGTTTAACCATGAGAGCCCGCGCAGGGGTTTCGAATTTGTAACACGAAAAATTACCCGAGGAATTGCAAAGATTAAGGCGGGAATTTCCAGGGAATTACCCATAGGTAACTTAGAAGCCAAAAGAGACTGGGGTTATGCCGGGGATTATATTAGAGCAATGTGGCTTATGCTTCAGCAGAAAGAACCGGATGATTATGTGGTTGCTACCGGGGAAGATCACTCTGTTAAGGAGTTTGTTGAGCTGGCTTTCAATTATGCAGGCCTTAACTGGAAAGATTATGTGGTTATAAATAAAGAATTGTATCGCCCCGCTGAAGTTAATATACTTAAGGGTAATTTTCGTAAAGCAAAAAAAATACTCAAGTGGGAGCCGGAAGTTAAATTTGAGGAGTTAGTTAAAATGATGGTTGAGGCCGATATTAAAGATGTTGAGGAATAAAGTAAATAATTAGAAATGAAAGTAGCTATTATTACAACATATCAACCTGAGACCCATTATAGCAGATACCTTCAAAATAAATAAAGAATTAGGATGGAAGGAGAAAGCTTGTTTTAGTGAGGGATTAAGAAAAGCAGTAGAGTGGTGTATCCTTCACGGAAAATGGGTATCTAATAAAAAGAAGCAAAATTGAAAAAAAATAGGGAAAGTTTTGTCCCTATTTAACTATTTAAGGAGGGGAAAAATGGAGAGGATTTCATTATCAGTTGTAGTTTTGACCAGGAATGAAGAAAAAAATATAGCAGAGTGCTTGGATTCCGTTAAAGATTGGGTAGAAGAAATTGTTATCGTTGATGATTACAGCAGCGATAAAACTTTGGATATTGTAAGGCGCTATACAGATAAGATTCATCAACGAAAATGGGAAATGGAAGGCCGGCAGCGCAATTTTGCTTACTCCCAAGCAGGCTGCGATTATGTATTAAGTCTTGATGCCGATGAGAGAATAATGCCGGAATTAAGAGATGAGATAATTGAAACATTTACAAAAGGGCCGGAATATGAAGGGTATAATTTACGTCACAGGAATTACCTGGGCAAATATTGGATACGCCATGGTGAGTGGTACCCTAACGCAAAACTAAAAATATTTAAAAAAGATAACTTTAAGTACGAAGAAGCAGAGTATCATCCCCGGGCGTTTCTTGAAGGTAAAACCTACACTTTTACGAAAGGTGATATTATTCATTATAATTATCCGGATTTCCACTCTCTTTTTGCTAAACTTAATCATCAGACCGATTTTGAAGCAAAAAAGTGGCTCAGAGATGGAAGAAAGATGAGCCTGCCGCATTGTTTGCGAAAAATGTATACACGGTTTTTTAAATATTACTTCATAAAGAGGGGATTCCTTGACGGGTTTACGGGGTTCTTTATGGCTCTTTATAGCGGTATGTACCAGTTTTATACCTATTGTAAGTATTGGGAGGTTAAGAAAGGAATAACAAAGCAATGAAGACCTCAGGAGAAAGCATTTCAGTAATCCTGCCTGCCTATAACGAAGAAGATGCTATTGAGAATACCATAACCAACGTCCATTTCTTTCTCAGTAGTACTTTTAACAATTTTGAAATTATCGTGGTAAACGATGGAAGCAGTGATAAAACCGCTGAAATAGTTAATAATATGCTTGACCGGATAAAAGGGCTTAAACTGTTAACAAACAGCAGAAACTGCGGTAAAGGCTACAGCGTAAAAGAGGGCATGCTTTCGGCCGGCTATGAGTACATAATGTTTAGTGACGGCGACTTATCCACGCCGATGAATGAGATTTTAAAATGTATGAATTATTTTACCGACGGCGTTGATGTTGTCCTGGGCTCGCGCGCGCTCAGAGAATCAAACGTGATGAAACCCCAGGGGTTCTTGCGTCGGAACGTGGGAAGGGCTTTTAATCTATTGATAAAAATATTTTTATTCAGAGGTGTTAACGATACTCAGTGCGGATTTAAGTGTTTTAAGAAAAGCGCGGCAAAAGAACTTTTTGGCCTGCAGAGGATAGACGGTTTTGGCTTTGATATTGAGATTATTTATCTTGCTAAAAAGAAAGGGTATAGGGTAGTTGAGGTTCCGGTTAGCTGGGTTAACAGGGAAAAATCCAGAGTGTCTATAATAAAAGATTCGTTAATAATGTTTTTTGATATATTTCGAATAAGATTTAATGATATACGGGGGCATTATGATAATTAATAGAAAATATATAATTTTTACGATTATAGCACTTGTATTTGTGGGGATGTTTTGCAGGTATATGCGACGGGCGCCCAAACGACATTATTCCGATTTCCGGGTTTATTATAAAACCGGAAAGACTTTTGCTCAAAGAGAAGACATTTATTCCCGGCCGGATATGGCAATAGGGCCGTTTAAGTATTCTCCGATGTTTGCGATGTTGTTGTTTCCGCTTTCACTTTTTTCGCAAAAAGCGGCAAGCCTTATTTTTTTTACGGGTAACTTCATCGCTTTGATTTTTATCGTTATTTTTTCTAGGAAACTGATAGTTAAAGATAAGATTTCTTATCGCCGGGGAGTATTTTTGTATGTTGCATCTGTTTTGTGCACTTTTCGTTTTATCCTTCAGGTTTTTGATTCCGGCCAGGTAGGAATAATAATACTCGCTCTTGTTGTCGGCGGGCTTTATTTTCTTAATAAAAATAAGAATGTTTTTGGTGCGGCGCTTATTGGTTTGTCAGCCATGTTTAAGTACACTTCTCTTATTTTCCTGCCATTTTTTTTCTTTAAGAAGAAAAAAAAGATAGTTATTCTTATCATGATTTTTATCCTTTTGTACTGTCTGATACCGGCAGTATATGTAGGCGTGAATACACATATTGAGTATCTTAAAAAATGGTTTCCTTCTATAACCAGTACTTCATTAGATAAGGGTTCCTGGTATGATTATAAAAATCAGTCGATATATTCTTTGGTATTACGTTTTTTTAGCGCTGCTTCTCCTTATAAAATATCGGTTGCTAATTTGACTTTCGATCAGAGTATGGCAATATCTTTTTTCTTGGTAACGATCATTTACAGTTTGATAATTTTTCCCAAGACAAAAGATGGTTTTTATAATCCGGTTGAATATTCTTTGTTGTTTATATGCACGGCTTTATTCAACCCTAATGCCTGGATGCACAATTTTGTAATCCATATATTCGTTTATATGACCTTGTTTTATTACCTTATAAGAGTGAATTTTAAAGATAAGATATCTTTAACCGGGGTTGTCGTCTCTTTTGTGCTCATGAGTTTGATGAGTGAATCGATCGTAGGAAATTCTTTAGAGAATATATCCGAAGAATTATCTTGCGTAACTATAGGGACTATGATTTTAGTATTTGTGCTTTTGCGTTTAAAGTTTATGGCTACGGAAATCTTTTATGGCAAAAGATAATATCGATATAGCGTTAATCTATCCGGCCTTATCGGTTAATGAGAGATATGGAAACCGCCGGATGGGAGATAGCGGAGGCCATCTTTCTCCTTTAGGCATCTTGAGTGTTGCCTCTTACTTAAGGGAAAAAGGTTACCGGGTAGACGTAGTAGATGCCTTGGTAAAAGATTGGGGGCCTAAAGAGATAAATAAGTACATAGCCGTAAAAAAACCAAAAGTTATTGGTTTTTCGGCAATCACTCCTATTTTCCACCGGGCTGTTGATTGTGCCAATAAACTAAAAGAAGATTTTCCGAAACTCTTAACTGTTATCGGAGGACATCATGCAACTATTATGCCCAAAGAGGTGCTGGAGGAAAATAAGAGTTTTGATGCGGTTATCTTTGGTGAGGGAGAATTGACAATAACAGAGTTAATGGATAGCTATAAGGCGATTAATTATGATTATGATAAAGCTGTAAGCGGGGAAAGTTTATTCGGCGGAATTGACGGAGTAGCTTTTCGTTTGAGTGAAGAAATCATAATAAACAAAGAGAGAGACAGCATAGAGGATTTGGATAAAATGCCTTATCCGGCAAGGGACCTAATTTCGATGGCTGATTATATTCCTTTGCCAAATCAGTATAAGCGCTTGCCTGTTGCTCATATGGTAGTTATAAGAGGCTGCCCTTATCAATGTTCATTTTGTTCAAATAACTCTGTATTCGGGAGAACAATCAGAGCAAGGAGCCCTAAAAAAGTGGTTGAAGAAATAAGTTTTTTGATTGATGAATACGGTATAAAGGAAATATCATTCTGGGACGATATGATGACTACAAATAAAAAATGGATGAATGAATTTTGTGAGCAAATATTAGAAAATAAGTTAAATATTACCTGGACTTGTTATGCCAGGGCGGATTCTGTAAATAAAGAACTTCTGCGGACAATGGCTGATGCCGGGTGCTGGAATATATTTTTCGGCTTTGAGTCTGGTAGTCAAAAGTTATTGGATAATCTTAATAAGGGTGTTACTCTGGAACAGATAAGAAATGCCAATAAATGGTGTAAAGAAGTTCGTATAGAAGTGAGGGCTTCATTTATGATAGCCTTGCCGGGTGAGACGCCGGGATTAGCACAGACAACAATAAATTTTGCCAAAGAATTAAGCCCGGAATATGCTCAATTTTGCATAACGACTCCTTACCCGGGAACTAAGTTGTTTGCTGAAGCCAAGAAGTGGGGCACATTATCTTATGATTATTCAAAATATAATATTTGGGATCCGATTTTTGTACCTTTTGGCTATAAGGATAGAGAGCAGATCGTTGAGATGATGAAAAAAGCAAATATGCAATTTTATTTCAGATTAAGAACAGTCTTTAATTTAATTAAGCGTATAAAGTCATGGGAGGATGTAAGAAGATATTTTAAGGGGTTTAGGGTTTTGTTAGGGTTTATAAAAACAGCAGAAAACTAAAAATAGTGAGTTATGTCAAAAGAATTTGCGATTATTTTGGTGGGGAGTATTGGAAGCTCAAGCTTAGTAATGGCTCTCATAATTTGTTTTGCGATACTTAATTAGCTTTGGTATGAAAAATTCTTTAATTACAGAAAAAATTTATACGGTTTTAGAGTTAAATACTACTGTTCGTGAACTTATCCAGGCAGCATTTCCCCAAAGTATCTGGATTTGCGGTGAAATTCAGGGTTTGCGGCCGGATAGAAATAAAAGGCATACTTATTTTGAACTGGTGCAAAAGCAAGCCGAAGGAGACAGCATCGTCGCTAAGATAAAGGTTGCTTTATTTGCCGGGAGAAAGCCCCTGATTGAAAGGCGTATTAAAGAGGCAGAAGGCGCTTTTGAATTAAAAAATGATATTGAGGTAAAGTTTTTATGTGAGGTAAGCTTGCATCCGCCAACCGGCCAATATAGCCTTGTGGTCGTAGATATTGATACGGTTTATACCTTAGGTAAGGTGGCTCAGAATCGGCTTAGAATTATAGAAGACTTAAGAAAACGTAACCTTTTAGAAAAGAATAAACTGCAGGCTTTACCTCTTGTTCCTTTGGAAATCGGTTTGATAACCGCTTATGATTCAGCCGCTTACCATGATTTTATTAATGAACTTAAAAATAGCGGTTATAGTTTTAAGGTTCGGGTGCAAAATTGCCATATGCAGGGTAAACTTGTAGAAAAGGATGTAGCCAAGGCTTTAAATACTTTTAATAAGCTCTCATTCGAAGAGTTAGATGTTATTGTTATCACCCGGGGAGGCGGTTCAACAGCGGATTTAGCTTATTTTGACAATAAAAAAATTGCCGAGAGTATTGCTGTTGCGAATTTTCCGGTTATTTCCGCAATAGGCCATCAGATAAATACTACGATTACCGATATGGCCGCTCACACTTTTTGCATAACTCCTACAAAGGCGGCAGCATTTTTGATTGAGCGGGTGAGAGAAACAGTTGAAGAGTTAGATTATTTAGAGGAGGCGATTCTCGCAAAAGGAGAAAGATTTATTTCTGATAAAAGAAACCAGCTGCAAAATCTAGCGGTAAAGATGGAGTCTTTATCCTCGCGGTATTTCAGAGCTCATCAGGAAGAGCTTTTAGAGAAAAAGCATAGCATTTTAAGTACTTTAAGGATTATTTTAACTCAGAAACGAGAGTCTCTCAAGGGAAGTGCTGACGTTCTATGTTCATCTTTGAGTAAGATATTTAAGCATTCTTGGGATCACTTAAAGTATTTGGATGAAAAGATAAAGATTCTTTCACCTCAAAATATTTTACGTCGAGGTTATTCTATAGCTTATAGCGGAAAGGGCGTGATTAAGTCTATTGATGATATTAGAGAGGGTGAAGATATGATAACGGTTCTTTATAAAGGGAAAATAATTTCAAAGGTAAAAGAGAAAAAGCTTGAACCTGATATGTAAAGTAACATATAAGGTTGAACCTTAAGTGTAAAGTTAGAAACAGTGATTATACGAGGGGAGGGGCGAATGAGTAAAAAATCTATTAAATATGGCGAGGCTGTAGAAGAGTTAAATGGTATTCTTTCTGAGCTTGAATCAGAGAGTATTGATGTCGATGATGTAGCACAAAAAGTCAAAAAGGCCATAGAGCTTATTAAGCTCTGCAGGGAGAAAATAACTAATACTGAGCTAGAGGTAGGAAAAATAGTTAAAGAGTTTAAATAGGGACATTCTATTGTTGAAGCCAGGCTTCAACAAGGTATCTAAGCCTGCCAAATTTAGACTAAATTTAAGTTGACCCTTGCTGCTGCTTCTGATACAATAAAAAAGCTTAAAGGGAGTGGTTAATAGTAAATCCCGCCTTTTATTTCGATAAAAGATTTATTAGTTAATAAAGTTGACAGATTAGCACTAAGAAGGTATTATGTAGGCTACATTATGATAAATAAGACCAAGAAAAAGAAATTAATCGAGAAGTTTAAAGAGCATGTGGAGGATACCGGCTCAGCAGCGGTGCAAATCGCCCTGCTTAGTGAAAGAATAAGTTATCTTAATGAGCATCTAAAGATGCATAAAAAAGATTTCCACTCTCGCCGAGGCCTTTTAATTATTGTAGGAAGGCGCCGGCGCCTGCTTACTTATCTCAAAAATAAAGACTCTCAAAGCTATACAGAGGTCGTAAAGGAGCTTAAAATCTAACAAAATGAATACTTCATTATCTATTCCTAATTTAGGGAAGAATTCTTTTATTCTATCAACCGGTGAATGGGCTAAACAAGCTAACGGCAGCGTTAGCGTTTCTTACGGGGATACTGTTGTTTTAGCCGCTGCTTGTATGTCTAAGGAACCGTCCCCGGGCCGGGGTTTCTTTCCTTTGATGGTAGAGTATCAGGAAAGAACCTATGCTATGGGTAAAATCCCCGGTGGTTTTTTCAAAAAAGAGGGCAGGCCCAGGGATAAAGAAATACTTACAGCTCGTCTTATTGACCGGCCGCTAAGGCCGCTTTTCCCTAAGGGAATGACCAATGAAGTCCAGATTGTTAATATGGTTTTATCCAGTGACGCAAAGAATGATCCTGATATTTTAGCGATTAACGCTGCCAGCTGCGCTCTTCTTATATCGGATATTCCTTTTGATAACCCTGTAGGAGCGGTAAGGGTTTCCAAGGTGAATGATGAATTTGTGGTTAATCCCACTTATGAGGAAAGAGGGGAGTCCTCTATAGATTTAGTGGTGGTGGGTACAGATAGTAAAATAATAATGCTTGAAGGCGGGCTTTATGAAATAGCTGAGAGTGAAGCTTTTGAGGCAATAAAATTTGCTCATCCCTTTATAAAAGAGGTAATCAAATTACAGCACGATCTTAAAGAAAAAGTTGGTAAAGATAAAAAAGAAGTTCCTTTATCCGGGGTGAAGAAAGAATTATTGGATACAATACGTAGTAAAGCCGGCTCAAAATTTGAAGAAATTTACAACCTCTCAGGTAAAGAAGAAAAAGCCGCGGCTTTAAAGGAATTACTTGGTTCATTAAACCAGGAATTAATAAGTGAAGAATCAGAAATTACCGAAGAGGATATTAAATCAGTATTAGATACTTTAGAGGAAGGAGCCTTACGAAAAAAAATATTAGAGGAAGAAAAAAGGCCTGACGGCAGGTCGCTTAATGAGATAAGGCCTATTGAATGTAAAACTAAAGTTTTACCCCGTACCCACGGATCAGCTACCTTTACCCGGGGGCAAACTCAGTCTTTGGCTGTTACTACTCTGGGAACCGGTTCAGATGAGCAGCGTATTGAAGCTTTAGAGGGGGAGAGTTCAAAGCATTTTATGCTGCACTATAGTTTTCCTCCTTTTAGCGTAGGCGAGGTAAAATTTATGAGAGGGCCCTCCCGGAGAGATATAGGCCATGGCGCTTTAGCTGAGAAATCACTCTTTCCGATAATTCCTTCCAAGGAAGAGTTTCCTTATACTATTAGGATAGTTTCCGAGATATTAGAATCAAACGGATCTTCGTCTATGGCTTCGGTATGCGCCGGTTCATTATCTTTAATGGATGCCGGGATTCCTTTAAAAGAAGCGGTAGCCGGGATTGCTATGGGTTTAATCAGCGGGGATAGAGGTTATAAGGTTCTTACCGATATTGCCGGAGCTGAAGATCACTATGGCGATATGGATTTTAAACTCGCCGGGACTAAAAATGGCATAACTGCTATTCAATTGGATACAAAAATAGATGGGTTAACTTTTGAAATGATAGAAGAGACTTTGAAGAGAGCAAAAGACGCGCGTCTATTTATTCTAGAGAAAATGGAAAGCGCTATACTTTCGCCGCGGGGAGAGCTTTCAGAGTATGCGCCGAAGATAAAGTCATTTGAGGTAAACCCGGATAAGATCGGAGCTATTATCGGTCCTGGCGGTAAGATAATAAAGAGAATTCAGCGTGAAAATAATGTTACTATAGATATTGAGGATGAAACAAGTATAGTTTCCGTGGCGGCTCAGACAGTTGAAGACCTGGAGCGGGCGGTAAAACAGATTACCGGTTTAGTTAAAGATTTAGAGATTGGGGAAATCTATGAGGTTAAGGTTGAAAAAATAGTTAATTTTGGCGCATTTTGTGAAATTGCACCGGGAAAAAGTGGCTTAATTCATGTCTCTGAACTTTCCGATGAGTTTGTTAAAGAAGTAGGAGAATTTTTAAAGGAAGGAGACGTTTTAAAAGCTAAAGTTATCGGAATCGATCCTCAAGGAAAAATCAGACTTAGCCTAAAACAAGCAAAATAATGAGGCATCTCTCTTCTTTTCTGAAGAGCGTTATTCTGTTTCTCGGATCTACATTAATAACTCTGAGTTTAGTTTCTTACACTCCCGGGGATATCAAATTTCTTACTTTCCCTGTTTCTGAACCCATTTCTAATCTTGTTGGAATTGGCGGAGCCTACTTGGCTTTTTTCCTTTTTTTTACTCTTGGTTACGCGGCTTACTTCTTTCCTTTTGCCCTTTTGTTTCTAAGCTTAGATAAGCTGGGCTTTTTGCGTTTCCGCGGCCTGGGAAAAAGTAGAGTTGTAAATACCTTAGCTTTCCTTTTTTTTATTATTTTTCTCTCGGCATTTATCGGATTATTCCCAAAAACCAACTCTGATATCTTTACCGCCGCGGGAGTTATAGGATTTTTCCTGGCTTCATTTTTTAAAAAATACTTAGCTTTAGGGTCTTTTATCACTATTTTTCTGCTTTTAGCGGTAAATGCTATTTTGTTTTTCGGTTTCTTCTTTGTTGATATTTTAAAAGGAGCAAAAAATCTTATAATTAAATTTATCGATTTTCTAAGAGGCCTAAAAGCTGAAAGAATGAGTTTTGTTAAGATGGATACGGTAAGAGTTAAAGCAAATCATAAAGATATTGGGCAGAAAAAACTTCTCAAGAGGAAACCGGAGATAAAAGTTTACACCCCTAAGATTGATTCATACTCTAAAGAGGCCGCGTCTGCTTCAGGGGGCATAAATGGTTTTAAGCCTTCGGAGAAAAGGCCTCTTAGCCCAATCAATAAAGACCAAGCAAAGAAAAAAATTGAAGAGTTAGCGAACCAGGAAGGGAAAAGTTTTAACCCGCGTACCTACAAATTGCCTCATCCGGAGCTTTTAAAAGTTCCGCCGTTTTCCGATCAGCGGGAGGCAAGAGAGAATATTGAAGCTAATATTAAGAATTTAGAAACTACTCTTTCAGATTTTGGGGTGCAAGTAAAGGTGGTCAGCGTACAAAAAGGGCCGGTAGTCACCATGTATGAGCTTCAGCCTCAGACCGGAGTTAAAATAAATAAGATTTCCGCTCTTGCTGATGACATTGCTTTAGCCATGAAGGCTTCACAGGTTAGAGTGGTTGCTCCTATCCCGGGAAGAGGCACGGTAGGAATAGAGATTCCCAACTTGAAAAAACATCTGGTCTATTTACGTGAAGTTTTGGAAGAAAAAACATTTATCAAGGCCAATTCTAAGCTTACCATGGCAATAGGTAAGGATGTCTCCGGTAATTCGGTTGTAGCTGATCTTAACGATATGCCCCATCTTTTAATTGCCGGGGCCACCGGTGCCGGAAAAACTGTTTGTGTTAATTCTCTAATTTGTTCAATACTGTTTAAGGCTAGGCCCGATGAAGTTAAGTTTATTCTGATTGACCCTAAAATGGTAGAGCTTGCCGCTTTTTCCGGTATTCCTCATCTTATTCATCCGATTATCTCCGAAGCCAAAAAAGCTTTTGCTGCCCTAAACTGGGCGGTAGAGGAGATGAGTCGAAGGTATCAATTATTAGCTCAAGAAGGCTGTCGGAATATAGATAGTTATAATAATCGCAGTAAAGACGGAGATAAACTTCCCTTTGTTATAATCATTGTTGATGAATTGGCGGATCTTATGCTGGTAGCCAGAGAAAGCATTGAAACCACAATTCAGCGGTTGGCTCAACTTTCCCGGGCTGTGGGAATTCACCTTATTCTTGCTACCCAGCGTCCTTCAGTAGACGTAATCACCGGCGTGATCAAAGCTAATCTTCCGGCCCGGATATCATTTAAAGTTTCAGCAAAGGTTGATTCCCGCACAGTTTTAGATGCGATGGGGGCGGATAAACTTATCGGTAAAGGTGATTTATTATTTTTGAAGCCGGGGGCGGGAAAGTTAATTCGCGCTCAAGGGTCATTTATTGATGATGAGGATATCGAGGCCCTCGCTAATTTTATCCGTGAACAAGGTAAGCCTATTTATGAAAAAGCTATTGAAGAGAGTGAGAAGAAGAAAGCAATGCATATAGAAGGGGATGAGCTTTTTGATGAGGCGGTAAAGGTTATTTTGCAGGCTCGCCAGGCTTCGGCATCTCTTTTACAAAGAAGGATGCGGGTAGGTTATACCCGGGCGGCCAGGCTCTTAGATTTGATGGAGCAGCAAGGCATTGTCGGCCCTTTTTGCGGCTCTAAAGCCCGGGAGATTTTAGTTGATCCTGAAGATCCTTTAACCCAGGAGTGAGATAGGTATGCTTAAAGAGATATGTAATAAGTTAAAAGAAAAGAGAAAAGAACTAGGCTATAGTATCGAGTATGTTGTTGAGAAGACTAAAGTGTATCCTTTGATGATAAAGGATATCGAGGAGGGCAATTTAGCCGGTGTAAGCCCTACATATATTAAAGGGTTTATAAAAATTTACGCTTCTTTTTTAGGGGTAGAGGTAGGTGATTCCTTAGACGAAATTGTTCCCCCTAAACCTTTAATCAAAAGTAAACCAAAGCTAAAAAAGATAGATAGTGGCATTGTTTTAAAGAAAATAGGCCATACCCTAAGCCGTATATCTCCTGAAACCAGAAAGAAGATTATTCTTGTCGTGGCGGGAATAATTTTCCTTTGGATTTTTCTTGTCTTTAGCAGTTTCGTAATAAGAAAAATTTCAAAGATTTTTACCGCTCCTGCGAAAAAGGCTCAGGTTGTAGAAGAAAAGGTAATTCCTTCTTCTTTCGAAGCCGAAGAGGTGGTAGCTTCTTTGACGGCTAAGAGGAATTGTTTTTTAAAGGTTACAGTTGACGGAAAACTTCTTTTTAAGGGGATTCTTGCGAAAGGGGCAAGAGAGACCTGGCGGGGAGATAAAGAGATAGAACTTGAAATCCGTGATGGTTCGGCTATTCTCCTGGAAGCAAACGGGCGGATTATACCCACCCTAACCTCTTTACGTAAACCAATAAAAAGCCTTAAAATAACATCTTCAGGGATAGTGATAGATAAGTAATATGAGCAAAAGCTTCTCTATTATTTCCCTGGGATGTTTTCGTAATACCTACGATTCAGAGATTATCATTGCTGAATTTTCTAATCAGGGTTACACTTTTCTACCCCGGGTATCTCTATTTGCAGATAAAAAAAGAAAGACTGAAGCAATGGATTTACTCATTGTAAATACTTGCGGTTTTATTGATAAGGCAAAGGAAGAGTCTTTAAAGATAATAGCTGAGGCAGTAAATTTAAAGAAAAAAGGTAAAGTAAAGAAAATAATAGTAATAGGGTGTTTAGTAAAAAGATACCAGGAGCAATTAGAGAAGTCTTATCCTTTGGTAGACTCTTGGCGGGCTGTAGTAGAATTCAGCCGGAATTTTGTCAAAAGAGATAAACTACTTTCTTTACCTTCAGTAGGGTTTTTAAAAATATGTGAAGGTTGCCTTAATAGATGTAGCTTTTGCGCCATTCCTTTAATAAAGGGTCCTTTGCGGAGTAAGTTTGAGGGTGAAGTTATAAAGGAAGTAAAGGATTTAGAGAAAAGAGGAGTGCGAGAGCTAAATATTATTGGCCAGGATATTACCAGTTGGGGGAAAGACCTTAAACCTAAAAGTGATTTAGCGGCCTTATTGAAAGAAATTCTAAAAGCAACCAAGAGAATAAGGTGGATAAGGCTGATCTATACTCACCCCAGACATTTTAGCGATTCCTTAATTGAGCTGATAGCTAAAGAGAAAAGAATTTGTAAATATATTGATTTGCCTATTCAGCATATAAATGATAGAATTTTAAAGTTGATGAACCGGGGTATTACCAGAAAGGGAACCATAGATTTAATCGGCAAGATAAGAAAAAGAATTCCCGGCTGTGTAATAAGAAGCTCAGTAATTGCCGGTTTTCCTACTGAGAGTGAAGGGGAATTTAAGGAATTACTGGACTTTTTAAAGGATATTAAATTTGAACGTTTAGGCGCGTTTACCTATTCCCGGGAACAAGGTACCCGGGCTTTTGGCTTTCGTCCTCAAATACACCATAATACCAAAAAAAAGCGCTTTAATGAGATTATGAAACAGCAGAAAAAAATAGCAAATGAGCTAAATAAAAGATTTTCTAATAAGGAACTGGAAGTTCTTATTGAATCTAAGGAATCGGGCGCATTTATTGGCAGAAGCCAATACGATGCTTTTGATGTTGATGGAGTTGTATTTTTGAAAAAAAGGGGCTTGAAGATAGGTGATTTTTATAATGCTAAGATAGTTGACTGTCTTGATTATGATCTTGTTGGTAAATAAATGAATACTCCTAATAAACTTACAATCCTGCGTATAGTACTTTCTTTTGTGTGTATAGGTTTTATACTGAAAAATAGTTTTGTTTCTCTTGTTATTGCTTTTATCGTCTTCTCCTTAGCCTCTATAACTGACTTTTTCGACGGCTATTTGGCCCGAAAAAATAATTTAACTTCCGATTTAGGCAAAATTTTAGATCCTATTGCTGATAAGATACTTATTATCGGAGTATTTTGCGCTTTTCTGGAGCTGGGGGTTATAAATGCCTGGATGGTGAGCCTAATAATGTTTCGGGAGTTTATTATTACCGGTTTAAGATTGTACGGCTTAAATAAAGGGGTTGCTTTAGAGGCAAAGAAGTTTGGTAAGCATAAAACCGTATCCCAGGTCATAGGAATATTTATTATCCTACTTATCCTTATTTTTAGGAAAGTTTTTCCGGAAAGCGCGGCTGTTGCGCTTCTCTATGGAAAATGCATTCCCGTATTTATGTGGTATGTTGTAACCATTACTCTTTTCTCAGGCGCCTATTATTTTTGGGTAAATCGGCGGGCAATAAGAACATTTTAAATTATTGATAAAATGAAGAAAAAATCACTGTTTGATAAGATTAATTTAGCGATAGCTACGCTTTTTGGAGTAGGCTATACTCCTTTATGCCCGGGGACCGCTTCCTGTGTTGTTGCGGTTGTAGTATTTATCCTTTTGGGTAATCCGGCTCACTTCCTTATTTTTACTATTTTTTCTATAATTATTTCTTTTCCAACTTCATCAAGGGCAGAGGAGCTATTTGGAATAAAGGATTGTAAAAAAATAGTTATTGATGATTTTGCCGGCATGTTGGTTACTTTGATTTTAATCCCCAAGCGGATAGAATTTATAATTTCCGCTTTTTTTCTCTTCCGAATGTTAGATATGCTCAAAATTCCCCCGGCCAATAAGTTAGAACGTCTTAGGGGCGCAAGAGGAATTGTTGGTGATGACTTGGTAGCGGGAATCTATGCTAATCTAATCCTTCAGGCAGTCAGATTTATTTTGAAAATATTTTCATAAATTGGCCCCTTTTCGGTAAGAGTGCTTTTATAAAGAGTTATTTTATCTAAGGGGATTTTTTCATCCAAAGGAATATTCTCAATTTTTCCTCTAAGGCAGTCAATATTTTTTAGGTTTTTTATCCGGGCCAAAGTGATATGGGATTTAAACCTGCCTTCTTTTTCAAACCCCAGGGTTTCCAGCTCTTCTTCCAGTTTTGCAGCAATATTTTTGAGAAGTTCACTTCCGGTTGTGCTAATGAAGAATATTCTTGGTTTCCTTTTATCGGGGAAAAAGCCAAAGCTGTCAAAATTTACCACAACCGCGGAAAAGCCGTCTGCTGTTTTAGTAATTGCTTGTTTAATTTTGCTGATTTGACCTTGGTCTATATTTCCCAAGAACTTCAAGGTAAGATGAAGATTAACCGGTGCGACCCACTTAAAAGCTAAATCGCATTTTGTAAAGTCTTCTTCTAACTCAGCTATTCTTTGTTTTATCCCTTTAGGCAGGTCTATACCAACAAAAGCTCTCATACCTAAATCCTTGCGCTCCGGGGACGCAAATAAGGGATGGTTATTGATTTATAGATTAATTCTATTAGGCGGGTGCTTGCTTTTTTTCGTACAAAATCCCGGCTGCCTTTAATTATTACTTTTTTTACTTCTTCTTTTTCTTTGCTGCTAAAAGCTATGAAAATGGTGCCTACTTTTTCTTCTTTTTTTGCTTTGGGCCCGGCAAAGCCTACTATAGAGGCGCCGATGTCAGCATTAAACTTTTTTCTTACTTCCTTAGCCAACTTCAGCGCCACTTCTTTTGATACTCCTTGAGTCTTCTTTAGCAGCGGGTAGGGGACTTTAAAGAATTTGTTTTTTGCCTCTAAAGAGTAGGTGATAACAGCACCTTTAAATACAGCTGAAGCTCCGGGGGTTTTGGTTAAGAGGTAAGAAGCGTAACCTCCACTACAGGATTCAGCCAGGGCCAATGATTTTTTTCTTTTTCCTAAGGCGGTTATGAGTTTTTTTAATTCCATCGTTCTAATACTCCCCTTCTACCATTATTTCATCATAAAGGTTTTTGTCCAGTTCAGAAATGAACATTGACGGCCGGGTAATAATTAAGTCATTTTTAAAGGTATATTTAATTTGGGGATAAGTTATGTACAAAATGGATTTTGTTCTTGTGGTTGCTACGTAAAATAACCTTCTTTCTTCTTCCAGAGATTCTTTTGAGCCGATGGATTTAGGGTGAGGAAAATCATAGTCACTGAATCCTATAATAAAAACAGCTTCCCATTCTAAGCCTTTTGCCTGATGTATAGTGGAGAGGACTAAAGTTTCCTCCCTTTGGCGGTCACCGGTTAAAGTTTCTCCTTTAAACTCCTCAAAAGAACCCAGGTCTAATAAGAACTCTTTTAAATTAGAGTAAGTAGAGGACATTTTGGCTAATTCTTCTAAATCCAGAATTCTCTCATCAGCATTATCAAAAGAAAGATAGCAGTAATCCGCATAGCTTTTTAGAACTTCTTTTATGGCTGGTTGAGGATCTTTGATGGGCTTTAGATTATTTAATATGGAGATAAACTCTTTAAATCCTTGAGCTTGCCTCTTAGGCAGGCTTTTTGTAATTTCAGAGTGATTTTTCTTAAGTTTAACCAGTTTATCCCATATTTTATAAGCATATCCCCGGCCAATGCCTCTGTGCAGGCAAATCGCCCTTTTAAAAGAAAGTTCGTCGTTGGGATTGGTGATTATCTTAAGGTAGGAGAGAGTATCTTTAATGTGAGCTTGCTCGAAAAAACGCAGGCCGCCTCTGATTAAATAGGGAATGTTGCGTTTTAAGAGCTCCATTTCTACTTCCAGAGCCTGAAACCGGGAGCGAAAAAGCACGGCTATTTCTTTTAAGGGTGTTCCTTCCCGGGTTAGCTCTAACACTCTTTGGCCGATAAACTTAGCTTGCTGGTAGACGTCTTTTGTCTGTATTAAGGCGGGGATGTCTTCGCCGCCTTTGACTGCCTTAAGCTCTTTAGGGAATTGATTTATATTGTGTTTGATAATATTATTTGCAAGGGAAAGTATCGGAGGGCTTGAACGGTAATTTAACTGAAGTTTAAATATTTTTGTGCCTTCAAAAATCTTTGGAAAATCCAGAATATTATTTATATCCGCGGCCCTAAAAGAGTATATTGATTGAGCATCATCACCAACTGTAAGAATATTTTTATGGTAAGAAGCCAGTAGCTTAAGTATTTCAAATTGTAATTTGTTTGTATCTTGATATTCATCAACGAGTATGTATTGAAAATTCTTTGCGTATTTTTCACAAATATTTTTATCACCTAAAATCAACAGCCAGTTAGTGAGCAGGTCTGTAAAATCCATGACATTAGCTTTTTTTTTCTTTATTTTATACCGGCTGATAATATTTTTTATTATTGGCGCGTGTTCTTCGATATGAGGATAAAATTTAGCTATTATTTCACTAATATCTTTTTGGGAGCTGGCAGCTAAACTATAGATATTATAAATAATGCTTTTTTTGGGAAGCATTTTTTGTTTTTTATACAAGCCTAAATCTTCAAAAGAGTCTTCAAGCAGGTCTATAGCGTCTTCCCGGTCAGCAATGGTAAAATTAGGGGAGTAGCCTATTGCTTGTGCTTCTTTTCTTAAAGTTATATTTCCGATATGGTGAAAAGTACCGGCCCATAAGCCGCTTAAATTTGATTTAAGAAGGCTCTCTGCCCGGTTTATCATTTCTTTGGCTGCCCGGTTAGTAAAAGTTACCAGAAGTATATTTTTAGGAGCAACGCCTTGCTCAAGAAGATAAGCCAGTCTATAGATTAAGACTCTGGTCTTTCCGCTTCCTGCCCCGGCTAAGACAAGCGATGGCCCCCGGGCTTCATTAACCACTTTTAGCTGTTGAGGGTTTAAGTTGTCCTCATATTTAACTACGGATTGCGCGACAAAAGGTTCTAATTTATAACTTTTCATAAGATCTATCCTACCATAAAGATGAATTTTAGGCAGTAAAATATTACAAAGATTTTTTTTAGAATTGACTATTTTAAGCTAAAGGTGTATTATTATTAACAAAACATATATTCTTGTTAATTTTCATTAGTTTTATTTTGACAGCAGCAGGCAGCTCCTTTTTTTAGCGTTTTTTATCGCCGGTTAAGATTAAAGCAAAAGACCGGGATGTAAAAACTGGGAAATAGGCGTATTGTCTATCTTCAAGGCATTGTGTGCAATATACGCGGTATAAATTAACCTATTATCGAGGTAAGTATATGATTATCTTTTTTGTAATAATAGCCAGCGTGATAGTTGGTATAGTAGTAGCTAATTTCGCCAAGATGAAAGGTCATGTAGGGAGTTACGCAGAGGAAAAAATTACTGAGAAAATAAAAGCGATTAAGCCGGATGTATCGTTGACTTCGGCTATCTTTCAAAAACTGGATAAATTACCAGCTCATCCTCATAGCCAAAGGCAGGCTGCTGAAGCAATATCAAATCTTTTTACCGAGGAACTAAGTAAGAAAGTAAGTTTGGTTAACCAGCAACTGGATAAGAAGTATGAAAAAGTTATTGACCATATTCAAAAAGGAACCGAGATTATTAAAAAGAAATACAAAAAGCTGGGCATTGAGAAGAAGCAAACAGAAGCGGTTATCCGCAGCATCGCTGAAGGTTTGGTAGTAGTCAATGAAAATGGCGAGGTTCTTTTAATGAATCCGGCTGCAGAAAAACTCCTCGGCGCTAAAAAAGAGCAAAAAATAGGCAAGTCTATTTTAAAAGACCTTAAGGACGAGCAATTAATTTCTTTAGCAACCAAGCCTCAGGGCGAAGAAGGAAAAGAAAGAGTAGGAATGGAGCTTAGCAGTGGCGGGGAGGAGACAAAAAAAGTGCTAAGGGCAAGCACAGCAGTAATAGAGAATGAATATGGGAAAACAGTAGGTATGGTTTCTGTTTTGAGCGATGTAACCAAGCAGAGAGAGTTAGACCAGATGAAGTCAGACTTTGTTTCTAAGGTCTCTCATGAACTGCGCACACCAATCGTAACTACCCAAAACTCCATATCTTTGCTCTTAAATAAGACTACAGGGCCCCTTACTCAAGATCAGGAGAAATTTCTTACTATTGCTCAGCGCAACTTAAAGAGGCTCAGTCTTTTAATTAATGATATCCTGGACCTTTCTAAAATTGATGCTTCTAAGATGAAGATGGAGTTCGCGCCTCATTCAATTGAAAAGCTCATTGATGAGGTTTGCGATACCTTAGTTGCCTGGGCTAAAGCCAAAACCATTAAAATTGAAAAAAGAATTCAGAAAAATATTCCTGAAGTTAATTTGGATTTTAATAGAATGATCCAGGTTTTGAATAACATCATTGGTAATGCTGTTAAATTTACCTCTAAGGATGGTATAGTAATCGTTGAAGCCGGATTAGATGGGGTTCAAAAAAATGTGTTGGTCAGTGTAGCGGATACCGGTGTGGGAATAGCCAAAGAAAACCTAAGTAGAGTTTTCGATAAATTTCAACAGGTAGGAGAAAGAGCCGTAACCGATATAGGCGGAACTGGCCTGGGGCTATCTATTGCCAAAGAAATTATTGGGTTGCACGGAGGAAAAATTTGGGCAGAAAGCGAAAAAAAACAGGGAGCAAAATTCTTTTTTACTTTACCAATAACTACTAGTTAAGAATTAAAAAGTTAGATTATGCCAAAAAAACGTATTTTACTTGTTGATGATGAAGTTGATTTTGCGGAAACAATGGTTATGCGTCTTAAACTGCGGGGTTACAAGGTGAGCGTAGTTCATAGCGGCGAAGAAGCATTAGAAAAGGCTAAAGAAAAACCGGACCTTATTTTGCTGGACGTGATGATGCCTTCTATGGATGGATATGAGGTCTGCCGCAGGCTTCGCGAGGATAACGAAACAAAACTTATTCCGATAATAATGCTAACCGCAAAAGAGATGTCTCAAGATAAAGTTGAAGGTTTGCATGTCGGTGCCGATGATTATATTGCCAAATCTTTTGATGCCGAGGAATTATTTGCCCGCATTGAGGCCTTGTTGCGCCGGAGTAGCTTCTTTGAAGAAATGGAGAAGGATAAGGCTTTTCTAATCAAAGAATTAAAGGAGATTATTAAGAGAGAACTAGTGGAAATGGTTTTTCAGCCCATATTTTATTTAGAAACACGTCAGCTGATCGGTTACGAAGTGCTAACCCGCGGCCCGCAGAAAAGTCCCTTGAAAAATCCTGAGAAGCTGTTTAAATGTGCCTTAAATTACGGAATGCTTTTTGACTTAGAGATGGTCTGCCGCAAAAAAGCATTGGCTAAAGTAGATGATTTGCCCGCAGAAAAGTTGTTTTTCTTTAATAATAATCCTTATCTGATAGAATCAGAAAGATTTAAAGAGGTCCTCTCCCTTTATGCTAATCCAGAGCAGATTGTTTTAGAGATTACTGAACGTGCAGAGGTTAAAAATTTCCCCAAGTTCTATCAGATTTTAAGTTCGGCTAAGGCAAAAGGCTTTAAGATATCCATTGATGATGTAGGAAGCGGCTATTCCAGTTTAGGTACTATTGCTGAGCTTGAGCCCGATTTTGTCAAGATTGATATCAGTCTTATACGAGATATAAATAATAAACCCAAAAAACAAAATTTAATTAAGGCAATTGCATTGCTCTGCGAACAAAATCAAACTGTTTCTATCGGTGAGGGAATTGAGACTGAAGGCGAATTGAATACATTAATTAATCTGAAGATTGAGGCTGGACAGGGCTATTTTCTGGGCCGGCCTGCTCCCAAACTTTTTTAAAAGAAGGAGAGAATATGGAAAACAAAATTCAAGTTCTTTTAGTGGATGATGAGCGTGATTTCTTAGAACCGATATCCTTTTGGCTCAAATCAAAGGGGTATTCGGTTATACTTGCTAATAATGGCCGGCAAGCGATTAAGCTGGTTAAATCGGACCATCCGGATATAGTTTTTCTGGACATCAATATGCCGGTGATGGATGGTATTGAGGCACTGGCCCGCATCAGAAAGTTCAACAAGGAAATTCCAATTATTCTGCTTACCGCACATGGAGATTCAAAGGTGACAGCTGTAGTGAATCAACTAGGCATTTCCGGTTTCTTTCCTAAAAAAGCAAACCTTACTCAACTTACAGACATACTTGAAACTACTCTTCGAATCCATAAAAAGCTCCGGCCTTCCTCAACTCCTTCTTCACAAAAAAAGGAGAAAGACAAACGAGATAATCGGAAGGAAGAGGAATGAAGCTTTTCAAGTTCAGTGCTATTATTCTGATTGTTGGTTGTTTTTGCTGGCAAATAGAGGCAAAACCGGCTTCGATTTTGCAGTTCTCCATCTCTTTTGACAAAGATGAGTATAAAACAAAAGACCCGATTTATGTAAACTTTGAATTAAAGAATAAAGGCTCTAAGCCGGTTTATGTCAATAAAAGATTCTATGTAAGCTCAGAAGATTCTGATCTTAAAGATAGGGAGGTATTTTTTCAGATAAAAGGGCCTTCCGGAGAGAAGTTGCCGTATAAGGCGTCGTATTATGGTACTGGTTTTCCCAAAACAGATTACTTTGTATTGTTAGGACCTAAAGAAGGCACAATCTCAGAACGAAAGAAAAACTTAAAGGCTTATTTTGACTTAAGTGTCCCGGGAATTTATAAAGTTACGGCAGTTTATCAAAATATGTATGGGCCGGAAATTGGAATAGATGCCTTTGGGGATAAAATTAAATCCAAGCCGGTAACAATAAAAGTGGCGGAATAAAATGAAGCTTTATCTTAAAATTTGTCTAGTTACTTTTTCGCTATGTTGTTTAACTTGCTTAAGTTTTTTTTCTTTGGCCGAGGCTGCTAAGGAAGATTATCTAAAGGCGAATATGGTTGGTGAAGTTTTTGGAAGAGAAGTGAGCGGGCAAGAATTCGGCTATTATCTTAAAACAGCTTCTTTGTTTACGCGTTCGGGGGAGCAAGACCGCCCTGATGAAGAGGTTATACAGGAAGCGTGGCAGAATTTGATATTCAGGCAGGGAGCCGATGAATTAAATATTACCGTTAGCCAGGAAGAACTTAGAGAAGAATTAAATCGCTTATTATCTGAAAAGGGCATAGAGTATGGCACTGAAGGCTACCATGCTTTTATAATGACGCAATTGAATGATAACGACAGTGTTTTTAAGCGCCGGATCGAGGATTTATTAAT
Source organism: Methanosarcinales archaeon (assembly GCA_048634245.1). Taxonomy (GTDB): domain Bacteria; phylum Omnitrophota; class Gorgyraeia; order Duberdicusellales; family 4484-171; genus Susulua. Next base: position 25,651 of record JAIWAR010000010.1, read on the forward strand.
AATCAACAAATTTATGGAGTTCAAGACTAATCCCGAAGTGTCAGTAACAGAAGAAGAGATGAAGCAGAAATTTCTGAATCAGTATAATTCTTTTGAAAGCGAATATATAAGATTTGAAAATGAAGAAGAAGCAGAAGAATTTTTTGAAAAGGTCAAGCAAAACCCAAGGTTTTGGAAAGATACTTATACTGAGAAAAGGGCGGAAGGCCAGAAGGGAGCCGCTTGGATAAACGTAATGTCTTTAGAAGCTTTGATTGATCTCTGGAAAATACCTAAGGAAGATGCTTATCGAATTCTCAGCCGCAAAGAGGGAGAGTTTATTGCTGCCAAATTCTTTTATGGCGATGCGGTTTTTCGTCTGCTACATAAGAAAGAAGCCGATATGGAAAAATATGATGAAAAGAAGAAAGAATATTACAGAAAAATGCTTACCATGGTTAAAAAGCGCAAGCTCGTCAAAGATTACTTTGAGGATTTGCTTGAACGGGCAAATTATAGGGATTATATAGCAGAAGAGAAACGTGCTGCTAAAATAGAAGAGCTTAAAAAGAAATCTTTGGTTGTACTTAAGACTTCTGTCGGCCTTATAGAATTAAGATTATATCCTGAGGCAGCTCCTTTAGCTTGTGAAAATTTTGTCGGTTTGGTAGAGAAAGGCTATTATGAGGGCCTGCTCTTTCACCGGGTAATTAAGGATTTTATGATTCAGGGCGGAGATCCCACAGGCATAGGCACGGGGGGTGAGTCAATCTGGGGGGAACCTTTTCAGGATGAGGTAAGTGATGAGTTCCTTTTTGACCGTCCCGGCCTTCTGGCTATGGCCAATGCAGGCCCTAATACAAATAAAAGCCAATTTTTTATCACTGTAAAACCAACCCCTCACCTGAACAAGAAACATACGATATTCGGAGAAGTGGTTCAGGGGTTTGACATAGTAGAAAAAATAAATAATTCTGCCGCTGATGCCAAGGGT
>JAIWAR010000011.1:0-26317 GCA_048634245.1 Methanosarcinales archaeon
AGCAAAATCTTTATCAACACCAAGGAAGTCTAAGATATCTTTTTCTTCACTTTGGCTTATGAAAGCATCCAGAGCTATCCTTTTTAAAAGCTCCAGGATCCTCTCCTTCATCTCTACCGTAGCTTTATTGGTAAAAGTAATGGCTAAAATATTTCTTAAGGAAATTTGATCTACTTTTAGAAAGGGATTAATAAGCAGCTGGAGGTATCTTTTAGTTAAACAATAAGTTTTTCCTGAACCGGCAGAAGCTTCAACTACAACAACTTGGGGAGATTCGAGACGGCGGATACCATTACTCTCACGCATATTTTTTTGGTAAATATGACAAATAGGGACGCACCCTATTAGACAATTTAGATGGGATGTGTCCCTATTAAAAGAATCTGTCTTTTAGCCGCTTAAAATAGTAATTGGCAAATTTCTCTTGTTTAACTTCTTCTACGTCAATTACTTCACCGCCGCAAAAATAACCGGATTTAGAGTCAATCAGTTCTGACCAGATTACCACTATTTTTAACTGGACTGAATCTAACTCCTCGGGAATAAAGTAATCAATAAGAAGAACTTGTCCTTTTTGCCACTCACTTTCGGAAGAAAAGCATACCCCCATTAAGCTAAAGTTTGTACTTTTACTTTTAATGCAAGCACCCACTTCATCCAAAGGGCGTATTTTTATAAAATCTGTTACATCTAATCTTATTAAGCGTCTCTTGTTTTCCATAAAGTATTAATTATACCAGAAAATTAGGATATCCCCAAATAAGAATATCCTTATCAATCCTCTTTATTTTAAGATTCTTTAACCGGGGACAAGAACTAAGAGTGGAAAATCCCTCCGCCCCTACAGAGCTAAGAGCCGTATTGCCCCCGATTATTTTGGGAGAGATAAAAAAGAAGGCTTTATCCACCGCCTTGTTCATAAAAAACCGGCCTAAAGTCTGAGCTCCTCCTTCTAAAAAAACAGACATTATTCCCAGCGAATAAAGAATTTTTAAAATTTTTTTTATTGGCAACCGGCCTTTATTTTCTTTTAAAAAGAAAATCTTAACTTCAGCGGGAAATTTTTTCCTCTTACTTTTATTCTTATCCGCGGTAAAAATTATTACCTTATGAGGGCTCTTTTGCAAAAGATAAGAATCTAAAGGCAGGTTTAGGCCGGAAGAAATCACCGCCTTATAAGGAATCTTTTTTGAACCGTTAAGGTGAGGGTCATCTTTTCTAAAGGTATTAGCGCCTATTAAAACACAATCATACTTATCTCTTAAGCTTTTTGAGAACTTTCGGGATGAGGGTGAGGTAATCCATTGGGAGGCGCCCCGGCTAGTCGTAATCTTTCCGTCTAAACTCTGAGCAACCTTAGCAACCACAAAAGGCTCTTTCTTTTTCATATTCTTGAAAAATACTTCATTAAGGCTGCAAGCCTCATCTTTAGATATACCTACTTCTACCTGAATCCCGGCCTTTTTTAATTTTTTGATAGATTTACCTTTGACCTTAGGGTTGGGGTCGGCCACAGCGATAACTACCCTTTTTATGCCTGTTTTAATAATCTCATCTACACAGGGTGGGGTGCGGCCAAAGTGACAGCATGGCTCTAAATTAATATAAAGAGTAGCCCCTTTTAAACTTTCTTTAGCTGCTTTTAAAGCTTTTATCTCGGCATGAGGCCCACCGGCCCGGCAATGGTATCCGGAAGATATAATTTTTTGATTCTTAACAAGAAGTGCGCCCACCAAAGGATTAGGTGTCGTCGTACCCTCGCCCTTTCTAGCCAAAGAAAAAGTTTTTTTTAGAAAATAAATATCCTTTTTGGATTGAGTTTTTGACGTCATGCCTTCCCTAAGCGATTCCTCATTTCCTTTACCCAATCATAAGATACACTCACCCCTCCTACGTCTACAAACTTTTTATAACTCCCATGCGCGTCAGAACCGCCGCTTTGCAACAGCCCAAACTTAATTGCTAAATTTTTATAAAAAAACCTCTTTGCCTCTGACATAGTAGGATAAACCGTTTCCAGGCCGTCTATACCTAAAGAAATAACTTCCTCTACCCATGACTGATCGGAGATCACATGGGGATGAGCAAGAAAACTTAAGCCTCCGAAATTCTTAATAAGACGAATTGCTTCTTTCACTGAATGCTTAAACCGCATACTATAAGCAGGCCTGCCCGGAGAGAGATACTTTTCAAAAGCCTGGCTTATGGTTTTAACTTTACCCCGCTCCAGGAGATACAAAGCCAGGTGCAGGCGTGTAGGTGTTGCTTCTTTTATGCCCAAAAACAATTCTTCAATATCAACTTTTACGCCTAGAGAATTGAGCTTGTGCCCCATCCACTCAAGACGCTCCTTTCTCAAATCCTTTATATGTTTTAACTCTAATTTTAGCTTCTTATCATTAGAGTTAATGAAATAAGCTAAAATATGAATCTCTGTATTTTTATATACAGTACTTAGCTCTAAGCCTTCAATTAACTCAATATTATAAACCTTACTATAAACACGTGCCGAATCTATACCATCAACAGTGTCGTGATCAGTAATAGCGATACAGCTTAAGCCTTTCTCTTTAGCTTTTTTAAAAATGCTTTCTAAATCGGCGTCGCTATCGGAAAAATTAGAATGGATATGCAAATCACACTTTTTCATCTTTCTTTTTTCATCCTTTTTCCTTCTTCACCTTTCTCTACCTTATATATTTTATCCAGGATACCATTGACAAACCGCGGCGAATCTATATCCCCAAAACGCTTTGCTAATTCTATAGCTTCATCTATGGCGACTTTAGGAGGGATATCTTTTGAAAACAGCAGTTCAAAACAACCCATTCTTAAGATGTTTCGGTCAACAGCCGCCATTCTTCCGATTTCCCAATTCTTTGCATGTTTTTTTATCAAGGAATCGATTGAGGGCAAATTCTTTATTACTCCCTCGACCAATAGAGAGAAAAAATCAATAACTTCTTGTTTTTGATGGCAATTTTCTAAATAGTTTCGGCAGGCTTGGCAAGAATCGATCTTTATCATCTCTATTTGATAAAGAAGGGATAAAGCGATCACTCTTGCTTTTGACCTTAAACGCATAACAATACAAATTGTCAAACTAAGTATCTATTCGCGCTTATATCTGCGAATAAATATTTGCCATCTCCAAAGCGGTTAAAGCAGCATCTCTGCCCTTATTACCCTGTTTTGTTCCCGCTCTTTCTACTGCTTGCTCCAGGGTATCTGCGGTAATTATTCCAAAAGCGGCAGGGATTTTCTTCTCTTGAGAAATACGAGCTAAGCCCCTGGTGACACTAGAAGCAATATAATCAAAATGAGGAGTCTCCCCTCTTATGACTGCCCCTAAAGCAATAAGGCAATCGAATTTTTTTGTATCCAACTTGCTTAACACCTGCGGTATCTCAAAAGCACCCGGTGTCCAGATAACAAAGATATTTTCCTTCGCTACTCCTGATTTTTGTAAAGTATCCAGGCAGCCTTGAAGTAACTGACTACTAATAAATTCATTGAACCGCGAAACAACAATAGCAATCTTCTTGTCCTTTCCGGAAAAATTTCCTCTTATTTCTTCCATTTTTCACCGCTCCTCTTTTAATCAAAAACCAACCTATTTACCATTTATTCTCTGCCTTCTATCATCATTCTAGAGCATATGATCCAATTTCTTTTTCTTCGTCTCTAGATAGTGCTTACTTTCTTCTCCCCGTTCTATTTTTATCGACACCCGCTCGGTAATCTCCAAACCATAGCCTTCAAGCCCAATAACCTTTTTAGGGTTATTAGTGAGGAGCCTGATCTTTTTTACCCCTAAATCTGCCAGTACCTGAGCCCCGATCCCATAATCTCTTAAATCAGAAGGAAACCCTAACAGATGGTTCGCCTCTACAGTATCAGCTCCTTTTTCCTGTAAACTATAAGCTTTTATTTTGTTTTTAAGCCCGATACCTCTTCCTTCCTGGCGCAGATAGAGAAGAATTCCTCCTTCCCGGCTTATTGCAGCCAAAGATCTTTTCAGCTGATTACCGCAATCGCATCTTCGGGAAAATAATACATCACCGGTAAAACACTCTGAATGCACACGGACAAGAATAGGCTTATCAGTAATCTCGCCCTTCACCAAAGCAATATGTTCCCCGCCATCGATTAAAGATTCGTAAAGAAAAAAAGTAAACTTGCCGTAATCAGTGGGTAAATTTACCTTTTCTACCAGCTTTATCAATTTTTCTTTCCTGCGGCGATATTTGATTAATGAAGCAATGGTGCAGATTTTTAAATTATGTTTTTTGGCAAATTTAATTAAATCCGGAAGCCTGGCCATAGACCCATTTTTATTTATGATTTCACAAATTACTCCGGCTGGATAAAGGCCGGCTAATTTGGCCAAATCAATGGCAGCCTCAGTATGCCCGGCTCTTACCAAAACTCCTCCTTGTTTTGCCTCTAAAGGAAAAATATGCCCGGGCTTTATTAAATCCTGGGAAGCACTTTGAGGAGAAATTAAAACTTCTATTGTCCGAGCCCGGTCAAAAGCGGAAATTCCTGTAGTTGTGCCCCTGGCTGCATCCACAGAAATCCTCCAAGCAGTTTTAAAAGGATCTGCTCCGGACTGATAATGCATAGGATTTAGCCCTAATTTGGTAATTCTTTCCTTAGTAAGCGGAACGCAAACCAGGCCTTTTGCTTCAGTAATCATGAAATTGATAATATCAGGCTTAGCAAACTGAGCAGCAATGATTAAATCACCCTCATTCTCCCTAGCCTCATCATCAACCACAATCACCGGCCGGCCAGCTTTAATTTCTGAAATAATATCCTCAATATAAGCAAACATGATTATCTCCTAATATCCTCTGATAAATGCATCTTTTCAAAACGAATAGGCGCGAATTATGTAAAACAACTTAACTCATTCACCCTTAATTGTCAAGGAATTTTAGCCCTTAACTATTAACGCTTTTAACATTTTAATTTTTGAGAGAGGAAGATAAGTACGAGGGATAAATTATCGCTTAGTCCACTGGAATCGACGACGAGCGCCTTTACGGCCATACTTCTTTCTTTCTTTAGCCCTGGGGTCACGGGTAAGTAAATCTTCTCTTCGCAATAAAGCTCTTAATTGAGGATTCCACTCCAGTAAGCATCGGGAAATACCTAAACTTACTGCCCCGGCCTGGCCGTTTACTCCGCCGCCATTTACATTAGCGGAAATATCTATCTTTCCTTCAAGCTCTGCAGCTACCAAAGGCTTTCTAACCTGCATTATATTATCAATGGTAGAAAAATAATTCTCAAAACTCTTGCCATTAATAGAAATCTTGCCCTTCCCCTGGGGGAAAAACTTTACCCGGGCAACTGCTTCTTTCCTTCGCCCGGTAGCCATAAACGTTTCTTTTATTTTTTCTTTTTCTTTTTCTTTTTCTTTTTTCATAACAGTTAGACAGCTAAAAGCTGTGGCTTTTGAGCCTCTTGCTTATGCTCGCCTTCAGGATAAATTTTTAAAGACTTAAGCATTTGCGCGCCTAAATTACTCTTGGGAAGCATCCCCTTTACCGCAAGATAAACTACACGCGAAGGGTTCTTTTCCATTAATGTTTTAAGGCGCATTTCTTTACGGCCATTATGATAACCGGTATATTTATCATAAACCTTACTTTCGCGTTTATTAGCGCTAAACTTTACATACTTTGCATTTATCACAACAACCCTATCGCCGCAAAGAAAATTAGGAGTATAGGTAGGCTTATTCTTCCCTTGCAATATCTTGGCTACGCGAATAGATAATCGCCCTAAAATCTTATCCTTAACATCAATTACCACCCACTTTCTCTCGACTTTATTGAAAAATTTGGTCGTTTTCATAGATAAATTTATATCATATTCCCAGTTATTGTCAATATTTATATTTTTTTCGGGGAAAACGAAATAATTTTATATTATTACTCAAAACATTACTAACACAAGCCTAAACTAATAAAAGCCAGGCTTTTTTATGGATTAAAGCCTGGCTTCAATCAACACATAAAATATTTCAGATATTTCAGACATTTTGCCAAAATCATTGAGACACATAAATTTACAAAACAAATATACGTGGGTCATCCTTTTTAGACCATCCACATATCAATATTTGTTTAATATCTCCTTTGGCAGTATATACTTAGCCAAAGCGTCTGGACTGCTCCTCTTTAATGATTTTACTAATTTGTCGGTTTCTTGTCAGTTACAATTAGCCAAATAGCATGGATAATTCCTGGAAATCCTCCCGCAACAGTAAGTGCAAGATTAATCCAAAAATGAGTTGTAATGCCAACCTGCATATAAGCTGCAACAGGTGGTAGAATTATTGAGAAAATTATTTTAAGTACTCTCATCTTTCCTCCTTTTTTACTATAACGAGAAAATCAGCGGTTTTGCGGAAACGCGAAGCGGCGTAGCAAAATCCGCTGCATTGCTTTGTTAGGAGCTTATCTGCCAACCATTATTTTTCCAAATATATTCTTGTACTTTTATAATTTCCTTTTTGTTGTTGAAAGAAAAGGAATATTCGAGCAACAAAATAATAATCTTATTTGCTCTAACTGCCGCATCAAGATCAAATCCTCTTTGTAGTAATTGTTTTTTAGTATCAAATGTCCAATCTCGCGTATCACCAACAGCCATATACATATTTGGAGAAAATAAATCGCTAAGATCGACGGTAGTGTTTTGAGTTGAGAGTTTTACTGAGATATTCAAGTCGTAGAACGGATTATTAGATTTATTCTCATAATGTATCTGAGTTCGATGAGCTGGTGGTGTGGCATTGTTGGTACGGTCTAAAACCATAAGTAACAAGTGCGGTTTTTGACTTAATACAAAAGCACGATTAGTTTGAATATAGCTATAAATTACAAAAATTACAGATATTAATACTGATACACAAATCCATATTTGAATTATATTTGAAACAATACTACTCGCAATTGTTGTTTTTATAGCAAAACACGTTAGACCTATCCCAACTATAATTAAAAATAAAATAATTAATTTTATCCATAATTTCATTTTATTCTCTCTTCTCCTAACAAGCAATACACCCCTAGTCCTTTTATATTTTACTTCTACCTAAATATTAGCATTGTCGGGTAAAAAGTCAACGAAAAGCCTTGTGTAGCCTTGATTATTGTCCGGTTAAACCTGTAATAATAGAAAAAACGGTAAGTTCCATTTGGGAGGGTTTTATGCGGGGAGATAATTATATATTATTACGGGCGCTGAATTCCAGTGACACAATACTTAATTATCGCCTTTTCGTCCTTTTCCTTTCCACCCAGGCTTTTTTCTTCATAAGCCACGGCCCAATATCTTCTCTAAGTTATTCAGAAAAGTATCATCACCCAAAGGGCGCCCTGTTCGCTCGTGGTTAGCGGGGTCAACTCCCTTTTATTCTTATTCCCCCATCTATCTTAATTATTTCTCTATGACAAAATCTATAGAACCCTTTTCCATAATTATCTAAATGTCCTAAACCTCTTTCGTGTTGAGTCATTGTTTACCCGTTTTTCATAAAAAAATACTTATAAACAACCCTGTATTCTAGCTATTGCCAAACTTGCCTTTATTTATCCTAAAAGGGAGTTGACCCCTTTTATTTTATGCATAATGATAGAAATCATCTGCTTTTTCCCAAAGCGAAGCGGCGGAAAAAGGTCAGGTGTAGTGTGTTAGAATTTCAAGTAATTTTTTCGACCCTTAAAGGTTTCTTATATAATGTTTGTACGTAATGCTCTATAGCTTTACTTTTTCTCCTTGCTTGATTTAGCTTTTTAACCGTTTTTTTGACGTTGGAAGACATATGCTCTAATCTTTGTGCTTCATGACTAATCGCTAATTTCAATTGAATTGGCAAAATATTTTTATACTTGTCGAGCAGAAAATCAAAAGGATCTCTAACCTTTAAATCCATTGCTATTGCGCCTGCGAAAAACAATCCGTACATTTTTTCTTTATCGGAGATTGCGGCATCATCAATATAAATATTTATTGCATCTATTGCTTCCTTGAAATAATTGTATGCGTAGCTTTCTCTTAAAACCAATTGGAACAAGCAAAGTATACGTATTTCTGGAAGGAGAGAAAAAGGGGATTTTATTTTTCCTTCTATCAGTTCAAAATACAAGGTAGTTGATTCTAATAAAATTTTATATAAATTATTACTAACAATTTCATACGGACTAGAAAACCCTGCAAGAAGATAATTTGATAGGTTGATGATGCGATTCCATCTCTGAGCATTATTAGTGGGTTTTAGATTTACAATCTCCTGTAATAATTTAGGGCAATCTTTCTTTATACCGATATAGAAAAAGAAAATACTGTCCCAATAGACATCATATGCTCGCTCATCTATTTTTAGAGAATTTTTTCTTTCATGATACATGGCATATAAATATTCTGCCAACGTTTTATGTTTAAACATAATAGTACTATTGATAGTGTCTTTTACCAATAACCCTGATCTGTTAACAACTTTATCAAATAATTCTTTATGATTAACTTGGATGTTTCTTTGGTCCAAATATCTCACAAAAAAATTATTAGCCTCATCTATACTTATGCAAGAAAGGTTATTGTCGATAAAATACAAAGCAAGTTGTTGAGAGACTGCAATAGCAGCTTCATATTCTTTCTGCGATTGTAACCCTTTATCCATATCCCATCTGCCCAACATTAATTCTGTGTATTTACTGTATAGTTCTGTGATATTCGATGGAAGTTCTTTTGAATTTTCATTCAGTAAATTGGCTAAAATCAAAGCAGCTATTGGGGTCTTGGGCAATTCTTTGAATAATTGTGATTTTTTCAAATCTTCAATTATTCGTTTTGACAAATTAGTCATTTGGCATACCTTATAAAGGAATTGCAGCAATTTATGTAACGTAAGTGGGTATATTTCATAAAACGAAGTTATTTCTGAGATATCTTTTTGATTGCGAAATCCATGAAGATGCCTTGTAGCTAAAACCACATGTAGGTTTTCAATTTTTGAAATATTTTTTATTGTTTCCTTAAGCGCCTCTGTTTGTTCTTTTTGTGATGCTTTCCATTCGTCCACAGAATCTATCAAAAGAAGTATTTTTGAATTCTTTTCTTGCTCCCGTAAGGCCTGCTCAGGAATTTCTTTTGAAAGTAATTTAGCAATATCATTACCGTATTTTTCAATTAGCGTACGATAAGAAATCATTACAGGTAAAAATTTATATTTAGAATAATTTTTGCCACTTGAAAAATTCTTTGCCAATTCTCTAAGAAGCTTTGATTTCCCACTCCCCATACCAGCCTCAACTAGTGCTATCTTTTCCGACTGGACAATTTCGAAAAAGTTCACTTTTTTAGGTTTAGAAGGACTGCTTTTATTGTAAGTGTATTCGAAACCCACTTTAACTATATCTTGCTCAATATAAAAAGGGTCACTTGATAATTTTAGTAAATTAAACTGTCTATCCTGAATTAATATTTGGTTATGAACATTTTCTAGATATTTACCAATTTTGATGCCATAATCATACCAATAATTAGGCAGGTAGCTATCTACCCATTTCACAATTCTTGAATTTTCTATAAATATTATTTTTTTATTGGAGAATTTGTAATGTATTTTTGTCTCAGCGGTATTTGAAACGGATTCATTAGTAATAATCCAAATATCAGTAAGATTGACTTTCTTTTTCCCTCCTAATATGATCCGGGGCAGCTCACATTCTTCAATTTGTCTTTCAATATTAGAAAAATCAATCTGTATTTTCCCTTTCTTAACGATAACTCCTACATAAAAAGTATCACCAATAATTTCATCAAATTTAGTTAAAACAAAATCAGCACCTAGTTCAGTGTTGCCGTGGGTGTATTCTACCGCAGTTACTCCTGGCATTGAATCAAAAATATTGCGAAGTAATGGGTGGAAATCTTTAACCTCACTTTTTAATTCTTTAATCTTTTTGGTTTTATACATTATATCATTCATTAATTCACCCCTTTTTATATTTAATTATAAAGTTTTATATCTTTTTATTTTAAGGCCTTTTGAAAATTAAATTTTTAGATTTTTTACTCATAACAATCACTACGTTACCATACTCCATAAATACACATACAGCCCATTTGCTTGCATTATCTCAAAATATTGCTGATATACAAGAAAATATGAGCCTAAGTTAACAAAAGCCAAGCTTTAATTACGGAGAAAAGCCTGGCTTTGATCAATGAATGAAGCCTGGCTTCAATCAATGCGAGATATGGAATTATCCGGGCATGCCTTGTTCCTATGATATTTTTATATTTTCCAGATCTATTTTTCCTTCGTAAAAGGCTTTGCCTACGATTACTCCCCATACGAAAGGGGTTTCTTGTTTTATTTTTTTTATGTCGTCTAAGGACGATACTCCTCCGGAAATAATGATATTCGCTCCTTTTGAGCCAAAGATAAATCTGCTCTTAGCGGAAAATTCTGTGAGTTTCTTTATCGGTTCCAGATCCAATCCCTCTAAGGTTCCATCCCGAGAAATATCAGTACAGATTATCCATTTTATCCCTTTACCCAGGAGATCCTTTATAAAATCTAAAGCCTTAAGCGAAGTCTTTTCCTGCCACCCTTTTACCGCAACCACAGAATCAATGACATCTACGCTTACAGCGATTCTTTTTACTCCTATTGCTCTTATTAAACCCTTAAGAAACTTATCTTCTAAACTCCTGGTCCCCACAATTATTCGCTTGGCCCCGGAGGAAATCAATTTCTTTGCTCTTTCTATATCTCTTATACCCCCACCTACCTCAATTTCAATATCGACCTCTTTTAAAATCCTGATAATAACCCCTAGATTATTCTCCTGGCCTAAAGCCGCGGATAAATCAACTAAATGAAGAAACTTTGCGCCTTTTTCCTTCCATCCCTTAGCTATCTCAAGAGGATTGTCGCTATATACGGTAGAAGCAGCAGGATTACCCTTCAAAAGACGAACCACTTTACCTTCCCATAAATCAATTGCCGGTATTATTAACATAACTTAAGAAAATTATTAAAAACCTTTAAACCTGATTTCTGGCTCTTTTCAGGGTGAAATTGCACTGCCCATACATTCTCCTTATGCAAAGAAGATACGAATTCATCCCCATAAGTTGTGGTAGATAAAATGACTTCGCTTTGTTTTGGCCTGCAATAATAGGAGTGCGCAAAGTAAAAATAGCTCTCATCCTTAACACCCCTAAACAAAACTCCCTTCTCTTTCCTTATCTTTACCTGATTCCACCCCATATGAGGAACAATTAACTTTTTAGAGCTAAACTTTCTTACTTCCCCCTTAATAAACCCCAATCCTTTTACGCCCGCTGCTTCCTGACTCTTTTCCAACAATAGCTGCATTCCTAAACAAATACCTAGAAAAGGCACACCCTCACCTATCCTCTGCTGTAAGAGATTAAAAAGATTTCTTTTTTTTAGCTCCTTAACTGCCCGGCCAAAATGCCCTACTCCGGGAAAAATCAACTTCTTAGCTTTCTTAATAATAACCGGGGAATTGCTTATTTTCACTCTTTTACCCAAAAACAAAGCGCTATTTTCTACGCTCTTTAAATTCCCCATACCATAATCAATAATTACTATCATATTCTCCATTGAGTGAAGCCAGGCTTCACTCACTTAGAAGCCTGGTTTTCTCTTCTTAGTCAATTATTCCTTTTGTCGAAGGGATGCCCTTACGGCGGGGATCAATTTGCGTAGCCTGATCTAAGGCTTTACCTATTGCTTTGAAAAGTGCTTCTAACAGATGGTGTAAGTCACCTTCCCCTGATTTTATATTATAGACAAGGCTTATACCTGCATGCTGGACAAAAGCTTCTAAAAACTCTTCAGCATTCTTGGAAGTAAAATTCCTGTCATCAAAAGTTTCATTCGCTAAAATAGCCTCTATCTTTGCTATGTTGTTTGCCGTTATCTGCCTATGTAATACAGGCCTTCCGCTTATATCAATATTAGCTTCAACAACTACCTTATCCATTGTTGCCGAAAATGAACCATATCTGTTAATACCAAACTTGTCTCCCAGGGCTTCTTTAAAAGCTTTGCCAAAAGCAATACCGATATCTTCAATTATATGATGTCGAAGATCGCCTCCGGCTTCCAGGGTTAGATCAAATAGGCCATGAAAAGAGAATAGCTCAAGTAAATGGTTAAGAGGTTCAAAGCCCGTACGTATCTTGGTTTTTCCCTTTCCATCAATGGTAAACTCTCCCTTAATGTTTACCTCATTTGTCTTTCTATTTATAACAGCTTTTCTTACCCGCTTATTTTTCTTAAACCACATATCTCCTCCGTTTTAGGCCAGCCGTTTTTTTACACTCTCTATATGCTTAAACATCCCCTCAAGGGTAGCTATCTTTTCTAAAACCTGCTCCTCTTCCTGCAGGGCTTTCTTAGTATAGTTTATGATATGCGACTCTTTAAGAAAAGATCTGACCGAAAGACAGGAAAAAAATCGGCTGCTTCCCCCGGTGGGAAGAATATGACTCGGCCCGGCAGTATAATCTCCCAAGGCCACCGGAGTATAATCTCCTAAAAATATTGCTCCGACATTCCTAATCTTCTTTAAAAGAGAAGACGGTTTTTTAGTTAAAATCTCTAAATGCTCGGGAGCGATACAATTGATTACATGACACCCTTCTTCTAAGTTTCTTACCCATAAAGCTAAGCCGGGAACTTTTTTATTTCTTACCTCCCTTATAATCTTTCGGGAATTGGTGAGTAGAATCCCTAAACCGTTACGGTGTTCTATTTGAGCCTCTAAATCAGAAACAATATGCTCCACGTTAGCATCTTTAGAAGCCAATATAACTACCTCTGAAGGCCCGGCAAGCATATCAATATCTACCTCTCCAAAGAGCTGACGTTTAGCTTCAGTTACAAACTCATTACCCGGCCCAATAATCTTATCTACTTTTTTTATGGTTTTAGTTCCGCAGGCTAAAGCGGCAATGGCTTGCGCTCCTCCAATACGATATATTTCTTTTATCTTAAGTAAAGAACTCAAAGCCAGAATAAAAGGATTTATATCTTTGTCTTTGCGCGGTGGTGAGACTAAAACCACCTCTTTTACTCCGGCAACTAAGGCTGGAATAACAGCCATATATACTGATGAGACTAAAGGAGCGGTTCCGGCCGGAACATATATCCCCACTCTTTCTAAAGGCATATAACGGCTAATAAGAGTTTTGCCGCTGCCTTCTTTTATTCTGACCGTTTTGGGAACTTGCCCTTTATAAAATTTAGTCACATTATCTATCGCCAGCTTAAAAGCTGAGATTAGAGATGAATCCAATTCATTAAAAGCGGCGCTTATCTCGGACTCGGAAATCCTTAATTCACAAGCTTTTACCTTTACCCTGTCAAACTTCTTGGTATATTCAGCTAAAGCACTATCTCCATTCTCGCAAACATTCCGAATGATTTTGCTAACCTTCTCATAAATTTTATTCTTACCTCCCCTCTTTTTACGGAGTAACTTTTCTAAACTCTCTAAATTTCTTACAACTCTCATTTTTTAATAAATTTACTAATGGCCTCTTTGACTCTGCTTATGAAATCATCCCCTATATTTAATATAACACCTTGAATCTTTTTGTCACTCCCTCCTCCGGTTAAAGATAATTCTTTTCCGAATTCTGAAATAAACTTTTTACAACTAAAACCTTTTCTAATCATATCATCTGTGGCAGAACAGATGAAAATATCTTTTTCACACCCCTTAGTCGCAATAAATATTAACACCGAGCCTATTCTTTGCTTTATCCGGTCTGATAGCACAAGTATAACCCGGGATGCTGAAGCTTTCAAAGATATCTCCGGTTCAAAGATACGAACCAGAATATTCATTCCCTCTATATTGTCCAACCCTATTATATCTCCTGTCTTAGGCGCTATGAATTCTTTTTCTTGATCGGCAATTGTCTCTATAATCTTTGCCTGATTAGCCTTCTTTTTTTCATCTAAGTCCTTATTTGCTTGTTCCTTTTCCCTGCGGCGGGCTAAGATTGAAATACCTCTCTTCTTACCCACTAAAGCCTCAATCCGCCTGATCCCGCTGCTTATAGAAGATTCCGAAATAATAGCAAAATTTCCTATTTCAGAAGTATTATCAACATGGGTACCACCGCACAATTCCTTACTATAGTTAGAAATTGAAACCATTCTTACCCTATTATGATATTTCTCTTTAAAAAAAGTAAGAGCTCCTTCTTTTTTTGCATCATCCAAACTAAGTTCTTTTTTCTCAACCTTATCCGCACTTAAGATAAAACTCCCAACCAAGCTCTCTACCATTTCTATTTCGGCATCAGTCAGCCTGTTAAAATGTGTAAAATCAAAACGAAATTTATCCTCATCCACCAAAGAACCTTGCTGCATAACATGCTCACCCAAAACCCGGCGCAAAGCCGCCTGAAGAAGGTGAGTTGCTGTATGTGCCCGAGCCAAAGCTTCTCTTCTTTCTTCATCAACACAAGCAACAGCTTCATCTTTTTTAATTTCACCACTCTCAACCCGGCCTTGATGGATAATAGCTTGGGCAACTTTAAATACTTTGTCTACTCTAAACTCCCCATTTTTAGTCGATATTTTACCTTTATCATTAAGCTGGCCGCCGCTTTCGGCATAAAAAGGGCTCTTGTCTAAAATTATCAAGGCTTGCTCACCCTTTTCTATATTTTTTTTCTCAGCATTATCCACAAATAGTTTTAAAATTTTACACTTTCCTTCTAAATTATCATACCCAATGAATTCGCTTTTTTCCTTTAAATCAAATCCGCTTTCAGAAAATATGTTCCCGTCAAATATGCTTTTCGTTCGTGAGCGTTCTTGTTGTTCTTTAAGTAAAATCTTGAATTCCTTTTCGTCCACGCTAAACCCTTTTACTTTGGCAAATTCCGTAACTAATTCTAAAGGTAATCCGTAAGTATCATATAGGCGAAATACATCCTTGGAATCAATCTTTTTTTCAGCCGCTTTATCGATCTCATTCATAATAAAATCAATTTGTATTTTTCCTTCTTTCAGCATTAAAAAATATTTTTCTTCCTCAGACAATATAATTTTTGAAATACTATCTTTCTTTCGCTCAATTTCCGGATATGTACTGCCCATGAGCCCCGCAAAAAGTTCAGGCAATTTAAAAAGAAAGGGTTGCTTGCTATCTAACCCTCTTGCTTTAAGCAGCGCTCTTCTTATAATTTTTCTTATTACATAACCCCTCCCTTCATTAGAAGGGTAAACTCCGTCAGCAATTGCAAAAGTTGCGGCTCGAGCGTAATCAACAATTGCATTTATTAAGGCGCCGGTATTTTTAGAGGACAAGGCAGGCCTTGTCCCTACAAGTTTTGCTTTTAAGATTTTTTTTACTAAATCAACTGCCGGCTGTAAAATATCTATCTGGAAATTTGATTCCTTACCTCCTAAAACAGCAGCCATCCTCTCTAAGCCCATACCGGTATCGATATTTTTTTGAGGTAAAGGTTCTAATTTATTCATCCCCACCCGGTTAAACTGGATAAAGACTAAATTCCAAACCTCAACGAACCGGCCACAATCGCAATCAGGATTGCAACCTTCCTCTCCGCATCCAACACTCTTTCCTTTATCAAAAAAAATCTCAGAACATGGCCCGCAAGGCCCGTTAGGCCCGGCACCGGGAGCGTTAGCCGGCCAAAAATTACTTCCTTCTCCTAACCTAACTATTTTGTTCCCGGGCACACCTATATAATCCTTCCAAAAAGTATAAGCTTCGCTATCATCCTTATACACAGAAACCCAAAAATCTTTTTCCTTCATATTCAAATCCCCGGTAAGAAACTCCCAGGCGAATTCTATTGCTTCTTTCTTAAAATAATTGTCAAAGGAAAAATTTCCTAACATCTCAAAAAAAGTATGATGATAGGCAGTCTCACCGACCTTCTCTATATCACCTGTGCGTAAACACTTCTGACAGGTTGTTGCCCTGGCTATATCCTTCTTATCTCCTAAGAAATAAGGCTTAAATTGATTCATTCCTGCCGAAGTAAAAAAAAGGGTAGGATCGTCGGGCACCAAAGTATCTGAGGGGAAAACTTTATGGTTTTTCTTTTTGAAAAACTCTAAGTATCTTTTTCTTAACTCACTTGTCTTCAAATCTATCTACTCCCAAATTCCGCATCTCCTGATAAATGGCTCCGTATTCAAACCCTCTATTTATCAGATGCGCTGTAATCTTCTGCCAAATCTTTTGTGCCGGTATTGCCGGTTTTTTTGCTCTATAATATGTTAACTTCCGCTGGATAATCTCGCCTATTTTTTTATTATAAATACAACCTTTTTTAAAAACTTGCTTGCGCAGCTGAGAGGGGATCCCTAGCCTTTTAAGATTAAATTCGATCCTTCTCGGACCCCATCCTTTTTCTACTGAATAATCAACAAAAAGGCGGGCAAAATCTTCATCATTTATATAATTATTTTCCTTTAAATACTCTATAACCTCTTTTCTTATCGCCGGAGCATACCCTTTTATTCTAAGGCGGGAGGCCACCTCACTGCTACTGCGATCCCTATACTTTAGGAGAAGAAAAGAATAGCTAAGCGCTTTGTTAAAATCCTTCAACTACTTCTCTTTAAGAACAAAATATCCGCGATCAGTCTTTATAAGACAGCTGCCTTTTATCTTTGAAGTAATAGCCTCAAAATCCTCTTTGCTGCTTACTTTTTTATTTTCTATCTTAGCAATAACATCGCCAACCTCTAACTTGCTCTTTTTTGCCGCCGACCCCTCTTTAATATCAATAACTACTACACCCTTATCAGCTTTTATCCTGAATTGACGTTTATAAAAAGGTGTCAAATCATCCACGACTAAGCCTCTAAAACTGATCTTCTCTGCCCCCTCCTCTGATTCCTCCAGCTCTTCACCTTCTTTAGGCGTCTTCCCTATTTTCACCAGAATTTTCATCTTTTTGCCGGCACGAAGAATCTCAAGAGGAATACGTTTTCCAACGTTCGATGCCGCAACCATCCGCACTAAATCTCTGGTTGTCTTTACAGATTTTTTATCAAATGCCAAAATTAAATCGCCCTCCTTAAGTCCGCTTTCCTCAGCCGGGGAGTCTTTGTATACTTTTAAAATTATTACTCCTACCCTTTCCTTAATCTCAAAATAATTACGTAAATCATCATTTACATTATCAATAGTCACGCCTAACCAGCCGTAAAGAACCTTTTCACCGGTAGATAATTTACCCAGGATTTTCTTTGCTTTATTAATCGGTATCGCAAACCCTAAGCCCTGATAACCCCCTGAAGTAGTAATAATTGCCGTATTAATACCTACAATCTCCCCTTTAAGATTTACCAAGGGGCCCCCGCTATTTCCGGGGTTAATTGCGGCATCAGTCTGGATAAGATCATCATACCCTCTGACTCTTCTTCCTAAGGCCGGTAAATAACGGTTTAGAGCGCTTACAACCCCCACTGTAACAGTAGGTTCGGGGTTATCAATAGCAAACCCAAAAGGATTTCCTATCGCTACCACCCACCTGCCAATTTGGAGGTTGTCTGAATTTCCCAGTTTTGCGGCCGGGAGGCCTTTAGTGTCTATCTTTATTACCGCTAAATCACTTCTTTTATCAGCTCCTTTGATTTCGGCGTCAAATTCTCTCCCATCGAAAAGTTTAACCTTTACTTCACTTGCTCCGGAAATAACATGCTCATTAGTAAGGATATAACCATCCTGGCCAACTATAACTCCGCTGCCTAAGCCCTTTCTTTCATACTCTCGTTCGGGAATCCCTCCGAAAAACTCTCCAAAAAATTGCTGGAAAGGATCATCAGACTCCTCAAACGGAGAGCCAAAGTAAAAACTGCCCCCGATTTTTTCTTTAACTACACTACTTATAGAGACTACTGACCTACCTACACCGGAAGCAACATCAACAGTTGCCTTCTCTAACTCAGATAAACTCTGAGAATAAAGCGGCAAAGACACCAGAAGACAGATAACTAAGCTAATTACATATTTCCGCATTATTTGCCTCCTCTAATTCCCGTTTCAGTTCTCCGTATAAAGTTTTATCTTCCCTTAGTAAAGCCCTTAGCTGCTCTTTTCCCTGGGCTAAATTTTTATCCTTATAGGAAAACCAACTTCCCGCCTTCTTTATTACTCCCCCGTCAAGCGCGGCATCAATCAAGGCCCCGGTTTTAGATACTCCTTCGTTATACATTATTTCAAAAATTGCCTCTTTAAAAGGAGGGGAAACTTTGTTCTTTACTACTTTAGCCCTCACCCTTATGCCAACCACACTATCGGATGTAGTGACGGTAGCGATTTTTCTTAAATCAATTCTCACGGATGAGTAGAACTTTAAAGCTCTGCCGCCGGGAGTGACTTCCGGAGAGCCAAACATCACTCCTATTTTCATTCTTATCTGGTTGATGAATACTACACAAGTCTTGGATTTACTTATCGCACCGGTTAATTTTCTTAAAGCCTGGCTCATTAACCGGGCTTGAAGAGCAATTTGAGAATCACCCATATTCCCTTCTATTTCTGCCCGCGGTACCAAAGCTGCGACTGAATCGATAACTATTAAATCTACAGCATTAGACCGGACTAGAGCTTCTACAATTTCTAAAGCTTGCTCTCCGGTGTCAGGCTGAGACATCAAAAGATCTTCCAGCTTTATCCCTATCAGTTTAGCATAAGTAGGGTCAAAAGCATGTTCAGCATCGATAAACGCCGCAACGCCTCCTTCACTCTGGCCTTGAGCAATAATGCTTAAAGTTAAGGTGGTTTTTCCTGATGATTCCGGCCCATAGACCTCGATCACTCTCCCCCGGGGCAAACCCCCCACTCCTAAAGCTTTGTCTAAAGAGATGATCCCTGTGGGAATCACTTCCACGTCCATCCTCGCTCCTTCCCCCATCCACATTATTGCGCCTTTACCAAATTGCTTTTCTATTTGCGAAAGGGCGAGATCTAAAGCTTTTTTTTTGTTTTCCAGAACGTTTTTTTCTTTAGCCATATTTCCTCCTCAATGACCCCCGCCAACGGCGGGGGAGAATTGATACTGAGGGCATGAAATGCCCGAAGTATCTTATCTAGACTATTAAACTTTCCATTATATTAAATTATACTCTTCAAAAAAAACAGTGTCAAACGATTCAGGATCAAAACCGGGATTCCTTCTTTTCCAAAATATTCTTTATATTCTTTTTATGCCTTATCAAAATGAAAACAAAGAGCAAAAAAGAGAAAACTTTAAACTCTACAGGCAAAGAGAAGGTAAAGGAAAAGATAAAAAAGAAAAAAGCACTGGCCAGCGAAGCTAAAGAAACAACCTTAGAGATAAAAAATACTACCACCCAAATAAATACAACGGCCAGAAAAATAATCCTCAAAGAAGAAAATTGAATACTTAATCCGGCAATGCCCCCCAAACTGGTTGAGACTCCCTTCCCGCCTTTAAATTTTAAAAAAGGAGTCCAATTATGCCCGCAAACCGCAGCTATAATTGTTAGAATATAGACAAAGATCGACGCCTCCTCCATAAATAAAGGCACAAGTAAAGGGGCTATAAATCCTTTTAAAAAATCTAAGATAAATACCGAGATACCCCATTTTTTTCCCAAAACCCGGGTTACATTGGTTGCGCCGATATTACCGGAACCAAGGCCCCTGATATCAACCTTTTTAATCAAATAGACAACCAAAAAACCAAAAGGTATGCTCCCTATGAGATAGCTAAGAACAAGAAGAATTATTACACCCATTTATGGCTTTCACTCCCCTTAAAAAATAATCGAAACCTGACACTAACGTAAATACGGCTACCAATAAACAAATAAAAAAATGGTAAGGAATACCGATCAAAACCCAAAGAATTGTAAACATTTGAGAAAAAGTGGTAAGCTTCCCCCAAATTGAAGGTGATATATTAACTTTGACTTTAAGGAAATTTAAAATTATAAATCCAAGAAGAATAATAAGATCTCTGCTTACAACTATTAAAACAAGCCAAAGATAAATATCAAACTTTAAAAAATAGAGAGAGATAAAAGCCGTTAATAGCAGTAACTTGTCGGCTAAAGGATCGAGAATTTGCCCAAAATCTGACTTTTCTTTCCTTATCCTTGCTGCCAACCCATCAAAAAAATCACTTAGAACCGCAAGAACAAAAACCACTGTTGCCGCATGCCTCAAAAAAGCATAAGAACGCGAATAGATAAGTAAAGAAACAAATACCGGAATGAGGATTATTCTTATTGAAGTTAATTTATCAGCCAGGCTCATTTATTCCTCTATTCTGCATATGCTACCTACTCAAGCATAGTTACTCTTTTTGGCGGCCACCAGATAAAAATCGCTTTACCAACGACATCTTTCTCGTCGGCAAACCCCCAAAAACGGCTGTCTTTTGAAGAAATGCTGTTATCTCCGAGAAAAAAATATTTACCTTCAGGAACGACTACTTCTGAACCCTTAGTGCCATATTCTCCCTGATTATAATAATAATTTCGGGCAAGCTTGGGGTCAACTGCTATTTTACCGTTTATATAAATATTACCGCCTCTTAAAGCTATCTTATCGCCAGGCAGGCCGATTAATCTTTTTATATAAGCTTTATCTCTCTCAAGGGGAGGGATAAATACAACCACATCAAACCTCTCCGGCTTATGAAACCCTTGAATCCGTAAAGGAGTAAAGGGTATTTTTGGGCCATAGGTAAGCTTGCTTACAAAGATTTTATCTCCGGGACGCAGAACCGGAACCATTGAAGTAGTAGGAATCTTATAAATTTGGAAAAAAAACGTTCTCAAGAATATTGCCAAAGCCGCAGCAATAATTATAGACTCAGTCCACTCTCTTAACGCGCTTTTATTTCTACTCATCTTTTATAAAGAAATTACACAGATTTGTCACCGATTACACAGATTTATATTATAGCAGTTTCGTGATAATATAATAGTATATTTACTTTAAAAGAATTCTGGATTCCCGCTTCTACCCTTCGGGCACTTCGCGAGGGAATGACACTTTTTTGGCTTTTTGAAACTTACATCTTCAGCACTTCCAGGAAAGCATTTTGGGGAATGATTACATTTCCCAACTGTTTCATCTTTTTCTTTCCTTTCTTCTGCTTCTCCCACAATTTTCTTTTTCGGCTGATATCTCCCCCGTAACATTTAGCGGTAACATTCTTCTTTAAAGCTGCTACTTTTTCAGAAGCAATTATTTTCGAATCAATCACAGCCTGAATCCTCACTTCATACATTTGCCGGGGAATTAACTTTTTTAATTTCTCAACTACAACCCTTGCTTTATTCTCAAATTTTTCTTTATGTACCAAAATCGAAAAAGCTTCGGCTCTTTTCTGATTAAAAAGGATATCAATCTTTACAATTTCGGTTTTTCTGTAACCGATAAATTCATAGTCAAAAGAAGCATACCCCTTAGTCAAAGATTTTATGCTGTCGTAAAAATCAATAATAATTTCCCCTAAAGGAAGATCAAAAATTATAGCTAGCCTATCCTTACCTAAATAATCCATTTTTACGAACTCGCCCCTTCTCGATTTTGCCAAATCACAGATAGAATCCATCCCTTCTGCAGGCGTAACAATAGTAGCCCGGACAAAAGGTTCAGAAACTTCTTCAATAGAAGATACATCCGGAAATTGATGAGGTACTTCTATATACTCCGGCGCTTTCTGCCCTGTTTTTTTCAGCCGGTATCTGACATTGGGAGAGGTAAGAATAAGGTCGAGATTGTGTTCCCTCTCTAATCTTTCCTGGACTATCTCCATATGAAGAAGCCCTAAAAAACCGCACCTAAATCCATAGCCTAAAGAGCCTAAGTTATCCGGCTCATAAACAAAGGACGGGTCGGACAATTTTAATTTTTCGATTGCTCCCCTTAAAGCAGGGTAATCCTTAGGGGAAGAAGGAAATATACCACAAAAAACCATGGGTGATATTTTCTTATATCCTTCAAAAGCCTTAGCGGTAGGATTAGACGAAGAGGTAATTGTATCTCCTACATCAATATCCTGAGGATTTTTTATATTACAGCAAATATAACCCACTTCTCCGCAGGAAAGGCTTTCTCTTTTTTGCGGATCCGGCAAAAATACCCCTACCTCCTCTACTCGATAAGTCTTCTTTTGATGCATTAAAAGAATACTATCGCCCAGAGAAATTTTTCCGTCAAATACCCTTAAAAAAAGTATGACCCCCTTATAAGAATCATAACTGGAGTCAAAAAGAACCGCTTTAAGGGGCTTGTTAAGATCACCTCCGGGTGAAGGTATTTCCTCAATTACCCTCTTTAATAATTCTTCCATACCTCTACCTTCTTTGGCTGAGACAAGAGAAACTTCTTCTTTTTTAAAGCCAAAAACATCAAAAAGCTGACTAGAACTTTTCTCGATATCCGCGCCGGGAAGATCTATCTTGTTGAGAGCCGGAATAATTCTTAAATCATTCTCTAAAGCGAGATAAAAATTAGCTACTGTTTGAGCTTCTACTCCCTGAGAAGCATCAACCAGAATAATCGCGCCTTCAGCCCCTTTTAAAGACTTAGCTACCTCATAAGAAAAGTCAACATGCCCCGGAGTATCAATAAGATTCAGAATATAGCCTTCCCCTTTATAAGAAATATCTAATCTTACAGCCTTTGCCTTTATGGTAATTCCTCTCTCTTGCTCTAACTCCATGCTGTCCAGCACTTGTTCTTTTCTTTTTCTGATATTAACAGCTCCAGCCATATCCAAAAACCTATCCGCAAGAGTAGATTTGCCATGATCAATATGGGCAATAATGCAAAAATTCCTTATTCTCTCTTTCGCATTCATCTAAAAAGTTTTAAGTTTTGTCTGAACCCAAACGTTTAATAATCGCCTCGACTGTTTGGGCAATCGTAAGGTTAGTTGTATCCAAGCATATAGCATCTTCACTGATTTTCAAAGGGCTAACTTCTCGGGTTTTGTCAGCGCTATCCCGCCTCTTTAAGTCTTGATCTAACTCTTGAAAATTAACATCCATACCTTTCTCGCTTAACTCCCTGAATCTCCTCCGCGCTCTTATTGCAGGAGTTGCATCAAGGTAAAATTTATACTTAGCATCTGGAAAGACCACGGTAGTTATATCTCTACCTTCAACGATAAAGTCTCCTTTCGCAACCATATCTCTCTGCAACTTTACCATTATTGCTCTAACTTCCGGCTGTGCTACTACCGGGGAGATATTCTTATCTATAAGGGGGGTTCTTATCCTGTCACTGACATCAGTTCCATCAAGATAAACTTTACCCTCTTTAAATTCCAGGTTTAACTCCTCGGCTATTTTCTTTAAGGTGTCTTGATCGGATAAATCTACCTTTCTTTCAATAGCCTTCAAGGTCAAGGCCCGATACATTGCTCCAGTATCTAAATAAAAAATACCTAGCCTTTCAGCTAGGAGTTTGGCAACTGTTGTCTTGCCTGAACCGGCAGGGCCATCTATGCCAATAATCATGACAGGTGTCTTTGTTTAGCGTTTATTTTCTTAATCAAATCTATAATCTTAGCCTTATCTTTTTTCCTTAACAAGCACTGAAATTTCTCTAAAGCGCTTATGAACTTATTCAAATCCGCTAAAATATTCTTTTTACTGGAAAGAAAAATATCGGCCCAGACTGAAGCCGGAGAACCGGATATCCGGGTTAAATCCTTAAAACTCTGCGGAGAGAATTTTAAACACTCTTGGGGTGTCCCCTGAAGAAGAGAAAAAGAAATAATATGGGGCAAATAAGATAAATAAGAAAAAACTCTATCATGACGTTGGGGACTGATAAAAACTACTTTTGAACCTATCTTTTCCCAAATCCTCTTTACTTTTTTAGTAGCCTTGCTTTGGGGAGAAGATGTAATCAAACACAGTGCTTCCTTATAAAGGCGGCTTGTGCTAAATTCTGCTCCGCTTTTTTCGCTCCCCGCTAAAGGATGACAGCCAACAAAACTTACTCCTTCAGGTAAACATTTACCGATACTTTTCTCAATCACCTTCTTAGTACTGCCCAAATCAAAGACGATAACTCCTTTCTTTAAAAAAGGTGTGATCTTTCTAAAATAATCAATAATAGCCTCTATTGGCAAAGCTAAAACAACTAAATCAGCGCCTTCTATAACTCTTTTTAATTCCCGGCTTACTTCATCAAGAATCCGCAGCTTCTTTAGTTTCCGGTAAGATTTTTCACTTCGGGCATACCCCCAGACAGACAACCGGGGAAATTTCTCTTTCAAAGCCAAAGCCATTGACCCGCCCATAAGCCCTACTCCCACTATCGCTATCTTTTTAATATTTTTCATATATTTCTATTTACAGCCTCGGCAACTTTCCTTAACTCTCTCACTAGATTCAAAAAATTATTCGGTAATAACTGCTGTGAGCCATCGCTCAATGCCTCTTGGGGATTAGGATGGACTTCAATCAGAAGGCCGTCTGCTCCACAAGCAACCGCAGCCTTACTCAATGGCGCAACTAAACCCCATTTTCCGCAAGCATGCGAGGGATCTATAATAACCGGGAGATGGGATAACATCTTTATTGAAGGAACTGCGCTTATGTCTAAAGTATTGCGGGTAAACTCCCCAAAAGTCCTTATACCCCGTTCACATAAAATTACATTAAAATTACCTTCAGATAAAATATATTCCGCGCTCATTAACAAGTCTTTTATCGTAGCACTCAAACCTCGTTTTAAAATAATCGGTTTTTTCGTCTGGCCAACTTCCTTTAAAAGATTAAAGTTCTGCATATTACGGGCGCCGATCTGTAAAATATCAGTATATTTCGCTACTAAAGCTATATCTCTGGTGTCCATAACCTCAGTAACCGTAGGTATATCAAACTCAACCGATGCATCTTGAAGCATCTTCAAGCCTTCTTCGCCTAACCCCTGAAAAGTATAGGGGGAGGTGCGGGGTTTAAAGGCTCCTCCCCGCAAAATTGCGGCACCGGCTTCTTTTACCTTCCCGGCCACTTCTCTTAGCTGCCCCATGCTCTCAATAGAACAGGGCCCGGCGATGATTGTTATTTTTTTAGAACCAAACTCTATGCCATCTTTTATTTTTATAATGCTATCCTCTTTCCTAAACTCCCGGGATACCAATTTATAAGGCGCCAACACCGGCATTACCTTATCTACTCCCGGAAAAACATCCAGAGGATGCAGTCTTATAACATCTTCAGGGCCAATAATCCCCACAATGGTTCGTTCCCTGCCCCGAGACACCATTGCTTTTAAGCCTAACTTCTTAACCCTTTGAATAAGGTTATTTATCTCGCCCTTTGTCGCGTCTTTCTTAAAAACAATAATCACTATTTACCCCCCAGTTCTTTTTTTAAGTAAGCCTTTAAGCAATTTATAAACTTTTTATTTTCCTTGGACAAACCGACGGTTACCCGAAAAAAGTTTTCAAACCCCCAGCCCTCCAGCCCTCTGATGATAATACCCCGCTTTAAGAGATAATTACAAAGGCCTTTAGTATCCTTTTTGAAATCGACAAGAATAAAGTTAGTTGCGCTTTCCGGAAAAGATAAATTACACTTTTTTAACTCTTTATAGAGATAGCGCTTCCCTTTTTTAAGATAAGCAACTATCTTATTTAAAAATTCCTTGTTTTTTAAAGCAGTGAGAGCCGCGACCTGCGCAAATCTATTTATATTGAAGGGTTCCCTAATCTTATTTAAAACTCCCGCCAATTCCCTAGTTGTGACTCCATAGCCAATACGCAGCCCGGCCAATCCATAGGCTTTAGAGAATGTACGGGTTACTATGATATTGCCACGGCGCTCTAAGAACTTAAGCGTTTGCGGAAAATCATCCGGCGCAAATTCAAAATATGCCTCATCAAAAAAGACTAATACTTTTCTAGGAATTTTAGCTAAAAATTCCTCTACTTCCTTTTGGTTTAGGTATGTTCCGGTGGGATTATCCGGATTAGCGATAAAGATAATTTTTGTCTTCCTGGTAATTTTTTCAGCAATTTTATCTAAAGAGTACCTTAAATTGACTAAAGGAACTTTTACTACTTTAGCCCCCTCAATTTTAGCTTGAATTTCATAAATTAAAAATGTAGGATAAGCAACAATAACCTCATCCCCCTTAGAGATTAAAGCTCTTAAAGCTAAAACTATTATTTCATCAGAGCCGTTACCAAAAACAATTTGGCCCTTCTCAACCTTTAATTTTTTAGCCAGAGCTTTCCTCAAATAAAAACTATC
>JAIWAR010000012.1:0-26027 GCA_048634245.1 Methanosarcinales archaeon
TTTATTTACTATGTTGCCATATAAACGGTTTTGTGCTTGTAAAACTTCATCCCAATTATCTTTCGTCTCGTTCTTTACCCCTATTCTACCTATCAGCCTCTTTACCTGAACAAGCACCTTAAAAGGACATAATTCTTTAACCTCGGTTGCTTCTTCTATATTCTTGATTTGCAAACCTAAGTATTCAACTGCTTTATCGTTAAATTTAGCCTTTATTTCATTATCAGCGTTTATGATGTCCAAAATATCAATTAAAATTCCAAGATCATCTATAGTAACAGTTTCTATATTTTCCATCCGAATATTAACATTATCGGCAATTACTGAATTCCACCGGGCTTTTATATCTTTATCCGCTTTTATCATAGGTAAAATCTTTACTAATGAATACAAGCCGCTTGAACTGGCTTTCTTGATATTCTTAATTTGTACGTCAATTTGTTCAATCAACGCTTTACCAATTGAAGGCTCTTCTTCATCAAAAGCTCTATTTAACTTAACCATCAAGACTAATCCATCTATAGAATAGTTCTGGTTTTTTAGGTTATATCCTTCAAGTTCTGCCACATGTAAACTAAATTGCTGACGAAGTGCCTGATTCCATGCAGGTTTAGAGTCCGGATCTAAAAAGTTTACAGACTTTATCATCTGGCCTAAATCTCTCTTATCTAAAAATAAAACAAACTTTTTATTAGCTGCCTCTATTTCGAAAAGATAATATTTTTCGCCTCCTACCAACAGATTATCTACGATCTTAACTGTTAATAATGGCTTGCCTTTTCTTTTCCTTTGCTCATTTACAACTTTAAGTTGAGCTCTAATAATTGAATCAGCAACATCGATTTTAAATTCCTTTTTAAAAACTTTTAAAATAAGCCACGTTGAAGGTGGTGAATTTTCATTCTGTTCAAATGCTATAGAATAAACCTCAGGCAGTAATTGGACGACCTTATTAGGTATATTACCGCCATCCACATTAGTGATACTCTTATTAGGCTTTTGGCCTGTTGCCTTGTATACCTTGGTATAATCCACACCTTTAAAATGGGATTCAATCTTCATTACTCTTTCTAAAACCAATCCTCTTTTTTCTACTTCAGATCTTAAAAATCCCATGCCCCTCGCAAATTTTTCAGATTCTGCGTAAGCTATTATTATTATATACCCATTTTCTTTAATAAATTCCAGAACCGCAGGGATTAAAATCTGGTTATTGGTTTTGGGATCATCCATAACATTAAACAACGTGATTACATGATATTTCCCTATATATTTCCTTAAATCTTCTGCCTCCTCTAACTTGTTATCACTAACATAAATCCTTGTTCTAAGGCTTTCGCCCAAATTATTCATACTCATAAAAGGATCTATTCCTAACTCCTTAGTCATTTCGCCGTCACAATCTGGCTGCACGAAATGCGTATACCCCCCCCTTAAAACCCAGAGCAAACCAAATCCAGTGCAGCATCCAGGACCAACCTCAAGGGCAAGAGGTTTTTCCTCGGAAGTAAAATCAATATCTTTTAGAAGAAAGATCAAATCAGCTATTTCTTCAAAATTTTCAACACTATTCTCTTTAACTAGGCTAAAACCATTGAAGTCAAATTTCTCTCCGCCATCACAAGACTTCTTAGTTGACAAACTGAGCGCAGATATTGTTGGCACTGCAAGTAGGACTTTTATAGAGTGACTCTTCGGCAAGTTTGAAAATCCTTTGAGAGAGAATCCGGTTAAGAGTCTGCCATCCGTCGCGGTTATCATGCGATTTGACTTGCCTGTTGTCGTAGATGCAATAAAGCTGGATTTTGTCATTGATGTCCCGGCAAGAGAGATAAACGATCTTTTCAGGCTTTGATACAAGGATATAATTGACTGTAAGATTTTGTGATAACATTTGACACCTCCTGTTTTTAGTATTGAGTATTGGCTAATAATAGAAATCGCGAAGGCCCCTGGTAAGTCGTAGGAGGCGACAGAAGGACCATCCGCGATTCTATTTGTTAAATCAAAACTTAATGAAAAGATTTCTGGATATGCTAATAATAAAGTGAGCGCTATCAGGGTCAGCCCTTGAAACTTGAATTTCCTCTTAATAAATGTAATGAATATGGTCAGGACTTTAATCTTGACTTTCTCCCCGCCGTCTTTAGGTGTTTCAAGCATGACAGCACCGTCGCGTCTCACCACCCATTCGCCGGATTCATAGCGATTGATTGTGTGAGAGTATATATCAAGATATTTATTAAAAAAGTCTATTCCATCTTTCTTGGAACCGTTGAGCTTTTTATCCAACTCCTCCAATTTCATTAAATCAGAGGCTAATTCTGCAAAATCCGCATTTTCTTTTATCTTAAATACTGTCATTTCCAGGTTTCCTTTCTCATCAAAAGTAAGAATTATTCCCGGAACTCTTGCGTTTTCATTACCTAAGTTTTTAATTTTCTCAAGATTAACACTATAAAGAGTCTTTAGATCCGTAAAGCTCGGAGATTTAATCCCCTCCGGATGAAGGTGGTATGCAGCAATGATCTCATACTCTCCGTTTTCGAAAATATCAATTACCCGGCCGTCTAAAATAAACTTACCTGAACATCCAAGAGAAGTTATCCTGTTTTCACTATTAATAGTAATATTTCTGCCGATTTGCCAAACAACTAATACCTCCCCGGTACTTATTCTTTTAACCAAAGCAAAAGAAGTTTCCAGCTGAGCACCCCTTTCTTTTCCGGGGTCCATATCCAAAACGAGACTTTTTAGATCACATCCATATCTATCTTTCAATACGCTTGAGAGTGAAACTTCTATATCTTCAGAGTCTTTTTCATTCATTACATAAATACTTCCCTTAAGAAAGTTAATCTGGCCTGCATCTCCATGTTTAGAAACAACAACTTCTATCTCTTCGATCAACTTCTGTTTTCCTTTCTCTATTTCATAAACGTAAACTTTACCTTTTTTGCTCTCCCCTGTTACAAACAAAAACGTATATTTACCATAATTTACAGTTAAGCTATTAGTTGCAGGCATAATACCTTCTACAGCTCTGTCACATGAAAGAAATATCTCGTTTTTGCCTTCTTGAATTGCCTTTATGATTTTTACTATGCCTGGTGGGAACTCCCTATAATCAGAGATTATTTTTACCTCAGAACCGCCGTCAAGAGTGCCCGTCACAGCATCAGGCACTCTTTGGCTATCCTTTTTAATTAACAAACTCTCTAGAAATGTTATTAGCGCTGTAAGTAGGGCTTTTGTAAAGGGATTGTTCGGCGAGTTTGAAAATTCTTTGAGAGAAGATCTGATTAAGCGTTTGCCATCCGTCACGATTGTCATAAGCTTTAACCTGCCTGTTGTCATAAATGCAATAAAGCTGGATTTTGTCGTTGATATCCCGACAAGAGAGGTAAACGATTTTTTCGGGTTTGGATACCAGAATGTGACTAACTGTAAGGGTAGTTGATAGTACCATTTGACACCTCCTTGGTTAATTAGTTGACGTGTGACGTGTAACATGTGACGTGTGACGTATAAGCCAATAATAGAAATCGCGGGGGCCCCTGGTAAGTCGTGGGAGGCGACAAAAAGGCCATCCGCGATTCTATTTATTAAATCAAAGTTTAATGAAAAAATTTCTGGATATATTAATAATAAAGGTAGGATTATAAGAGAAGAAACTGTAAATATAATTATTCCAGCCGGCGGGCCGTGGATTTTAAACGTTCCATATCCCAACAACTGAGAAATGATACTATTAAAACTATCTGCTATAGACGCCGTAGGCCGATTATTGAGCTCAAACTGATGATTTGAGTGAAGCCTGGCTTCACTCTTACTGGCTTTAATCTTACTGTAAACTATCCGCGATGCTTTGGAATTGGACACTTTGCCGGCAATATTGTTTAACTTTGCTGCGAATAATATCTTGTGTAGACTCGGTAAGCTCAAGCCACTGATCTTGTGAAAACCCATATATATTGCCTTCAGAATCAATGTTGAACTTAAGCTGTCTAATTTTGTGCGGGATTTCAGCGTCAATAATAAAGTTTTCACCTGATTTAACAACTCTTTTAATTTCAGTAATTTCGAATTTTTTAAGCATATTACCCATATTTCCTCCTTTAAACTATTTATTATAAGAACAATTTTTCCAAAGTCAACTCTCTTAGGTGTAAACAAATAATTTAAAGAAAAGGGCGGAGGCAGGTTATTATGATATTTAAGCCATTCTTGTAACTGGTTGAAAATATCCGCCTTAAATACCCTACAAGAAAACAATATTTTTATTTGTTCAGGAACAGATGAAAAACCGGTATTTTTATCATTATCAAAAAGAGGCTTAAAAAGCAATCCCCCGTCTCTTACAACAGGAATATTAACGTCAACATCCACCTTACGGACAGGAACAACCGGCTCACCGCGAGATTCAATAGGTCCTGTTCCGTCATCGCACACCGGGCCTTTCTCTTCTACAATTAAAGCCTTGATTAACTCCATGTTCTTAACCCCTGAGGATAAAGCTTCCAGGAACGCTCCTCCGGCTGAGACAACGTACATACCTTCTAATTCTCTTTCTAAATCTTGTTCGATTGTTCCTTTAGCTTTAACTGCATCGCCGCCGCAAATAAATACATGTACGCCTCTTTTTGCCGCTCTTTCTGCAGATAAGAATATTCCCTTTGTTCCCTGCCTAAACTCCGGTTCTTCAAATACTCCGGGGCCGCCGTTGAGTACGAAGATATCTCCGGGCAGTAAAGCATCTATCTTGCTGACAAAATTTGTGATTGTTTCATCCCCGATATCTTTCTGCATCCTGTTGGAAAGGTCTTTCTGAGACTCTTTTTCTGATTCTACTTTGAAGTCTATAGGATAAAGGACTTCCCTTTTAAATGTTTTTATTGCTTTGAGGCCTTTTTCTATCTTGGGCATATCTTTTTCTTTATGCATCTTTGAATTACCTATATCCTTACCTAAGCCATATTTAAGGTAAGGATTGACTAAGGCTCCGGCCAGCATAAGAGATAATTTCTCGCCCCTGTTTTTGATTAACTTGGCAATCTGCTTGTATTTATCAAATTTAGCTCCGCTGAATAATACTAAAAGCGTCTCCGCTTTATCCAGGAACTTTTCAAAATCAATGCAGAGTTCGACTACTCCCTGGGTATATATCCCCGCGGCTCTGTTTTCTTCAGGCATTAAGCCTACTAACTCCATAGAGGCTTCTTCAGGGCGGTGAGACTTATCAAAGGCTTCGGATATATAAGCTAAAGATTCTACTTCTCTTCCGGTTAATTGAATTATTTTATCCTGGAAAAGTCTTCTTTTTTCAGGTTTTTTAGACTTCTCTTTGGGATAAAAACGGATGTTTTCTAATACGAAGATTATCTTTTTACCTTTGAGCTCTTGTTTTTTCCTATTTACCATCTCAGCGGCTTGGCCTAAATCGCAGGGCAATAAGACCACTTGGGCATCTATCCCTGCCTTAGTAAGGAGCGCGCGCATTTCATCAACGATTATCTTCAGAGAAAACTCTTCTTCAACTCCTTTACCTTTGGGCCGGCCGGAGTGAGTAAGAACGAACATATATCTTATTCCTGCATTGTTAATAAGTTCTTTTAGGGCGGGGATACTTTCTTTAAGCTTGGTAAGGTCTTCTACCTTATCTGCGTTTCTGGGGGCATTGTAGTCTGCGCCAAAGATAGCTGTGTCAATGCCTTTGGCGGCAATTATAGGTTTTAGTCTTTCAATTGTTCTTATTATGGTGCCGCCGTCGGTTTCAACTTTCTGCGCTAACAGGGCTTTGGTTATGAAGAATTCTTCATCTGGTGTGGTAAGATAAGTGGAAGCTACTCCGCCTCCGGTAGATTCATAACTCATCTGGCCTCTTACTCCGGCAGCAATAGAGACCTGGGTAGTTTCACCGCCGCCGGTTTCATAACCGTCTGCTTTCATAAAGGTGTAGGCCATTGCTCCTACTATAAATTGAAACATATTGCATTCCTCATCATACCATCCAGGCATTTTTTGAGCTTTTACATTGACGAAAGAATCTTCGTTTGTGGCAGAACCCGTAGGAATAAAATCTTTAATTCTAATACAGTTGTCATCTACGATACCAAAAAGAATAACTCCTCTTCTTTCCACGTCATGTCTTCCTTCAAACCACCCTTGTTGTTTATTCCAAGTATTTACAGGAAATATATTACTAATCCCATTGAAAGAAACGGCAAATTCTCCAAGGCCATCACTGCTTTTAAAATTATGATAATAGTTCCCTGCTTCCTTTTCAGTAGTTACTCTTATCCAGCCATTGCCATATTCTATCGGTAATGCCAACCTTCTCTTTACATCTTCAAGCTCCTTCGTAAACTGAGTATTATTTTTTTGCCTAAGCAGGTTTAAGACTCCCCTGTCTCTAAGGCTGAAGTCTCCTGTACTTGCATCCCCGACATTAGCTGCATACGCAGGAATTAGCGAGATTAAGGTCATAATTCTGGATTGTCCGGATAAGTCGGGCAATGGCAAAAAGGTATTTTGCAACAACAACTCATTTTGCTGGGCAGGATTTAGCGATTGGGTGAGGGTATTCAATAGGCCATCTCCCGGAGGACCCCTGATGAATCCAAATGTAGGAATTATATTAACGAAAATATTACCGCCATTAATAATTATGCTCTTAGATGTATTAGCTCTGTCATTAGGGGTAGTGCCGCCATCGCCAAGGCCGGTTGTTCCATTGTCAGGACCAGTACCCCCGTCATTGCCGGGGCTGGTGGGAACTCCGCTGGAGCCGGTGCTACCGGCATTGCCGGTGCCAGAATTGGATTTTCCACCAGAGCCTCCTCTATTGCCGGGGCTGGGAACTCCGCTGGAACCGCCTGTTCCGCTGCCAGCATTACCACCAGTTGGACCACCTTCAGAACTATCTCCAGTTATATCTTGTAACTCTTCAGAAATCTCTTCGATTTCTTCCTTGGTTAATATTTTTGCTCCTTTTTTCTCAAATTCTTCCTCATTCTCCTTATTGCCTATCGCAATAATTCTTCCCTTATAATAAGCTAAATCTTCCCAGAGAATCGGTCTATCATCCAGGTTTATGTCTTTATTGAAATTGCCTTCTTTAAATACTACCACACCTTCTTTTGTTACTTTCCACACACGAACAGCATGATAACCTGTCTTTGTCTTTACAAAGAGTATCAATTTTTCAAGTAACCTTTCTGAATCTTCATCTTCAGGAAACGCGAGCAATTCTTCTTTAGAAAAAGTACAACCTATTAAACTTCCTTTTGAAAGTTCAATTATTTTTCCGTAGGATATCTTTAAACCTTCACATACTAAATCAACAATTTCATTTACGAGTTTTCTCCCTGGCTTTCCGTGTAAAACACCTGTTACGGCGGTAGCTAAACAATATATTTTTTCTTCGATATCTTCCTTAATAAACGAGCGATTTTTCCTGCTACCATCTTCTGCCGACTTAGCAGTAGTTGTTACTTCATCTATCTTATTGTCTTGCCTTTCTTGCTCTCTCTTTATATCTTCAATTTCTCTTTTTCTCTCTTCATCGCGCTTTCTAGCCTCTTTTTGTTCTTCTTGAATTTCTTCAAGTCTTCTTAATACCTCGCCATTTTCCGACTCCTCCGGTAACTCTAAAACCTTCACAAGTTTTTCTCTATCTTCTTTCGGTAGTTCCTCTATATAAAGTTTTTGTAATTCTGGCCACATTTTCTCTATAATACATTCTGCTCTTTCCAGTATTGATGTATCTTTTAGCATCGGCACTATCATCCTTGCCTTTTCTTCATCCGGCAATTCTCTTAAAGCTTCAACAATTTCTACCAACTCCATGGCTATCTCGTCGCCGTCTTTAGCTTCTTGTTTCTCTGCCTCCAACTTCGAATTATCTCTTAAGCATTCTATCATCCTCTCACCTATTCCCAGCAAAGCCTCATAGTTATCATTACGGCTTAGACGTATTCTCTCCTTATCCATCTCAGACAAAGGTACACCTGCTTCAAGAGTTAAGTCTATCTGCTTTTTTGATTTTTCCACTACCATCGCTCTTTTATTCTCATTCTCCTTACTTGGATATTTCTTTTCTACAGTATCAATTCCTTTTATCTCTCGCTCCTTTTTAAATTTTTCAGCTCCTTTTTTAACTAATTCATTAAATTTTTCAATGACACCATTTTTACCTTCCTCCCCGCCGTCATTAAGAGAGGAGTACCTTTTTGAGTCACGAATATTAAAGTTAGGTAAGACAGAAGAAGCAGTTCCCGCTAAAGCAACAGGAACTGCTTCAAGCCACGAATTAAACGGAAGGCTATTTGTATATATAGGTAATATGGACGGTAATTCTAAAGGAACAAGAGATAAGGCGGATACAATTAAAGCAGAAATTAATAATAAAACTGCCGTCGGAGGGGCATTAGCCGGATTAGAAGAAACCAGATATAATGGGTTCTCTACAGTTTTATAAACAAAACTATAAAACAGGCTTTTAAGATTAGATGCATTAGCTCTAACCTTAACTGTAAAAAGACATACCCTTTCTATAATATTCTTTGAACTTGTTGAAGATGGCCCTTTGCATGAAACTGGTAAGGTCACACCACTGTCCGCCAGAATACCCTTGGACTGTCCCATCCGAATAAACCAAGAAGGTGAACCGGTGCCAATTTCCAGGAACCTTAGCATGGATGATACACCTATCCTTTGACTCAAAGCCGTCCACGATTTCCATAGATTTGAGTTTTGTATACATGCTATACATTCTCTCACCCACTTTGAAGTAACAATATCAAAAATATTATCTATAACTCTTTTGCTTTCTTTTATCCGGGCAGCTACGCTTGAAAGCCTAGCGTAGGCGCCCTCATTTATCCCTGCCGCAATGCTAGCTAATTTATCCGCGGCTGACTGTGTAACCCGTAGAGCATCAGAAGACAACTCAGCCGCAAGAGCAGACGAACACACAAACTTAGCCACTTCATCTACCAATTTTTTGCCAAGGATTAACAAACCCCCTCCAAATCCATTACCACCATTAATA
The DNA here is from genome assembly GCA_048634245.1 of Methanosarcinales archaeon. Lineage (GTDB taxonomy): Bacteria > Omnitrophota > Gorgyraeia > Duberdicusellales > 4484-171 > Susulua. Next base: position 9,053 of record JAIWAR010000012.1, read on the forward strand.
GCAGGAGCAAATAAACTGCCACCATCAATACCCAGCCCTCGCATAGGCATGATAGGTATAGTAGTCGGCATTCGATGCAATGGCACCTGCTTAGCAGGATTCTCCCCATCAACCTGCTGCCTTTCGGCTCTCTCATGTATAAGTACGGGCAAGGTTGTAGTGGTTTCTACTCCCGGCATTGTCAGGCTTGATGTTTTAACAAGAGCTAATTGTTTTAATATTGCAGGGGTGAGAATTGCGTTTAATAAGTCTGTGCTTATTTGTTTTGTTCGGGCAATCTCTTTTATTGCTTTTTCGCTTACCTGAGCAAAGTCAACGCCTAAAACTCTGAGTTCTGTTCTTACTGCTTGAGGAGTGCTTGCTTGAGACAGCCTGGCGCGAGTTATCTCCGATATTTTAACCGGCTTGATTTTCGTTAATTGCTTATATGTAGATTTAGGTAAGGCTTTAGCCAGGAATTCAGGAGTGATTTTTTCAGCCCCGGCTATTTCATTTAAAGCTTCAGAGCTTACTTGAGCAACCGGCACATTCAAAGCTCTTAATATAGTTAATACTGCTTTAGGTGTTTTTGCTCGAGTGAGTTTTAAAGGGATGAATCCAGGGATGGAAATTTTCCCTCCGTCAGTAATCTGCCTGGGGCCTGAAGACGTTTTAACAAGAGCTAATTGTTTATTATTCGCACTGCTAATTGCGCTGCTCTTAAGACCATCGTCGAGTTTTGGATTCTTTGTTGCCAACTGAGGGGTCTTTTCTGCGGCCTTATCCAATATGCCGCCTTCAAATCCACTTCTTTTTGCTCTAACCTCCCTAAGCCTTGCTTTGGAAGGAATCCATTCTTCGTCCAATTTAGACAAAAATTCAAAATCAAAAAGTACGAGCTCTCCCTTTCCATTTATCCCATAATTATTATCTCTATTTATATCTTCTTCCCTAATTCCTTTCCCTGCCATTAGTGTAGAGATATCTTCAAACTGTTTTCCAACTTCAAATTTGACAAATTCTTCAGAGGAAAGATCTGCAACCGACTTGACTATTTCCTGAACCACTATATAAGGGAAATGGCTAATTTTTCCTTTAATGTTTAAATCAGCGTTTCTCAAAACAATAAAAGGAACAACTAAACCCTCTGTTTGTAATTTTTGGGCATATTTATACCCCCTCATTGGCAGGCCTAAGCGGTGTAATAATGTCTCAGGTAATGCCATCTGAAGCATTCCTTTCTTATAAGCTTTAACTATAATATTTAAATCAGGATATTTATAAATTTTAACCTCTCCCTCTTTGTCAACCTTGTCAACTTTAAAGGTAGCTTCTTCTGCTTTTAGTATGTTTTTTAGCTCCCGCTTTTCTGTTTTAAATAAACTACCTCCGGCTGCTCTATCCAGAATATTCAATACTGTCTGCTTCTTATTTTCAATTATTCCTTCATTGTTCTTTCCTAATATTCCTCCGTCTGCAAGCTTTAAGCCGTCATTCATAACCGTGGTTCTCTTATTATGCAAATTATCTAAAATTTCTCCAGTTAGTATCCTGCTTAATTCACCTGAGATTAGAGTGGCTGCAAACTGAGTATTTGCTTCTCCTTTCCTGCGCTCCACTATTTGAGGATATAGGCTAATAGCCTTGCCAAAAATGCTATCTATCTCTTGAATTGGCATCGGGATACCATTATCAACTATCTTAAACGGAATATATGCCCAATCACCGGTATTTGAATCTAAATACTGCATAGCAACCCATGGATGTGTTTTAGGATCTTTATTTCCAATAACACTTATAAATGCCGCGTAATCCTCAATAACTTCTTTATCCGGGCCTGAATTCTCAACATCTATTCCTATACCATCCGGATGAGAATGAAATAACATATAATTTTTGTTTCTATTGCGCACATTGGTAATAATTGAGATAAGATATTTCTTTTGTTCGCCCAAAATCTCATAACCAGACCCCCTTGATACTGTTGTCGGAACAGGAATTACCTCGTTAGCATAAAAAACAGGCCCTTTTACCTCTCCGGCGATAATCGCGACTTTCTCAGTTGAATTCTCGGACAATTTCAATATTTGCTTTAATGCTTCCTTTTCTATCTCTACTTTTCTAACACTTTGCATCAGCGGATTAACTAATTTTTGCAAACTTTGATGTTTGCTCATTAAATCCCTAAACTCTCCCATATCCAATCTATCAAATTCTCTTTTGAGCAATTTACTTAAATCAAACATTTCTTTTATAGACGTTTCTGTTGCCCCTCCGTCAACTGCTGCTACTTCTAAAGAAGATTTCTTTACTTCTTGCGACTTGTGACTTGCCTGTACCCGTAAGGGTATAGTTTGTGACTCGAGTATTCCGCCGTCAAGCGAGGCATAACTCCAAACTGTATCCTCTGTGTTTTCCAAAGGTGAAAGGCTTCCTCTAAAAATTAAGTTGGAACTAAGTGTAATATAAGGAAAATATTTTTTCAAATTATTAACGAATAAGGAGTTACTGATATCTGCTTCGATATTCTTACCTTCAATTAAATTCAAAAATGCTCTTTCCAAATTGATGTCATACCCTTTTCCTACCAAATCAAAAGCATCAAATTCAGGTATATAACTTTCATTAGATTCTGCCCGGTCCCTACCTCTTTTAAAACGCTTTATTTTTTGCGCCAATCTAAGACTGCCTAACATATTTTTAGCAGCATTAATATTTGCTCTCCGATAATCAGTAAAGTCTGTATCATCAATAACCTCTAAACGATTTACTAACCATTCTCCTGCTTCAATATTATTTCTCTTTCTCGCCATTTGAAAATTAGAGTAAAGCTCATCATAATTTTCCAATCTACTTTTGAACCTATTCCTTGCAGAGCTGAAATTAGCATTGTCATATTGTGTTTCTTTAATGTCTGCTAACTGATTCAGCAAATCCCTTGCTTTCAAAAGCTCATTCTTTTTCATAAACCCATTAAACGTTCTAAAAACATCGTTAAATGATGGCAACTGCCCTTTTTCTTTTTCCCTGGAAAAGTCATCTATAAGTTGAATCTCTATATTCATAGTTTCTAATCCATTATTTATTATTGCGAGTTCGGCTTTCTCTTGGTTAGAGAATCCTCTATTTGATTTCGGATTATCTACTATTTCCAATTTACGGTCTAATAAAGAATCAAAAACCGGCTCTATCATCTTCCTGAAATCCATATTACTTTGACCTATCTTACGGTCTATTCCGTAATCTAAATTATCTATTACACCGCCATCATTATTCTGCTTCATATCAATAACAGGTAAATAAGCTGTTCCCTCTTCTATCTTCATCATTTGAACTATACCGGTCTTTATATCTCCTACTTTTGCTATAACAGGAGCAGCTGCATTTTTAGCTTTCCCTAATATAGACATAAAAGAAGGTAATATATTATTTATTCTATCTAAAGGTAAGCTAATAACTGGAGAAAATGCCTGCCCTTTATTATCGCTGGAGAAAATTCCCCCATCACGCTGTATATCTTGTGACGTGTGACTGGCGACTTGGGGATTTGATAACGTTAATATCCCGCCATCAGCTTGTTTATTTATGTCATTATGAACGAAAATTTTTGATATTGTAGGGGTAGTTATTGTTCCGGTAGATTTCCATTCGTTATAGGCGTCTTCTAAGGCAATAGGTAATTTATCAGCTTCACCATTTAATCCTCCAAAAATATCAACCATTTTTTTAGCTAACAAATTCTTATCGCTATTTCCGTTATTAGTTACAACATCAGAAACCATCTCATCTAATTTACCCTTCAACCCATTATGCTCTCCGTTAAATACTACAGAATTAATAGCTAAATCATTATTCTTTATTCTTACCAATGCTGTTCTATCTTCGGGCATAATCTTTACACTTTGGTAACCATTGTTTGATGCCGGAACTCGTATTTCTTCGGGTATCAATGCGAAGCCAGGATGTATATCTACCCCTTTTGAAGTTTCTTTCATAACAGTTGTTTCAACTTTACCCAAATCAGTAGAATCCGATGAAATTAATCTTATTTGTGATTTGCCCTGAGATTTAATTTTACTCAATAAAGGAATAATAACTTCGGTAGGCATATTATAAAATCCAGAATAAAGAATTAATTTACCTTTCTTTAATTCAGCAATCTTATTAGAATTAACCTTTAAAACATCTATGTCTTTTACGCTCCCGACAAGATCAGGACTTAAGAATATATCCTTTATCCTATTAGACAATGAACTGACTTGTTTAGGTGAAGAAACCGGATTTACAGAAAATTGTGCTTTTATGTCATTAGCATAATTATTTTCCACCTCTAAAATATTCCTTTGCTGCTCATTTAAAAATTCTGAAGTTAAACCCTTTGTTTTTAAGGCTTTTTTATCTTGTTTCAAAATAGCAGAATCTCCGAAATAAGCATAATATTCTCTAACAGCAAGGCTGTCTTCTTCCAGGCCTTCAATATTATACCCTTTATTTATTAAAAAGTTTTTGACGACTTCTTTATCTGATCCAGGCACTTTTTTCCACAATTCATTAATACCTTTAGCTAATTTTGAAACGCTAAAATAAACACTATGGCGCAATTCATGTTTATACAATCCTGACCCGGAAGCTTCAGTCATAAGAGACCATCGACCTACGGCTTGATACTTATTGTCGATTTTTTCCAGCAAATTTTGCTCTACAAGTTCATCTCTAAAATCAACCAAAACCGGGGCAATGTCTTTATTATCAAAACCCAGATTAAAAAACTTAGCAAATTTATCACCTGTATGTGTAGATTGTCCGTGCCCGCCTTTTTTATATTTTAGAACATCTTTTAATGTCGCATCCGGTTTAATATCCGAAAGATAATCTATTTTACTAAAAATTGCTTCTTTTATTTTTTGACTTGCAAATTCGATAACATAAGCATTTTTACCAATCCTCCCTAAATTAGTACCATACGGAAGCTCAACTAACGGTTCAATCTGCTTATTATTTGTTAATTCAGTTAAAATATCCATACCTGTAAACATAGGTGATGCGGCATCTATAGTCTTTAAATTCTGCTTATTAAAATTAGAATTTAATAAACCAATGGATTCGGGAAGCCTATACCCCCTCTTAAATACGTCTCTAACAACTGTTGTTTTATACATAATATCATTGCTGTTATCAACGTGAGGTAAACCGAAAACGTGGCCCAGCTCATGAAATGTCTCAACAGCTGCCCAATAAAGCTTATATTGGTCTTCTTTAGTGAGGTCTACTGTTACATTGAACTCACTGATAAACTTCTTTACGATTTCATCAAAGGCAGGATTCATAAAATCCTTTATTTTCTCATTTATAGGGGCAATTGAGGCAATTGACACGCCTTTTTGTGAGCCTAACCCAAATACGCGATTTAAACCTGGCTCGCTGGAACTATAAATATCTTTTCCCAGCATAATATGGATATTAGAAATACTATTATCCTTAAAAAGACTTATTTTCTTCAAATCCCCGACCCAACCCGTTATTTTATCCGAATCATACTGGTCACGAGCAACATTATAGCTTTTCTGAATATCTAAAAGAGACATTAAATTTTCACTTTTAACCGGAACTCCTTTTATTGAAGGATACCCCCTGTTTACAACCTGTGACATCTCTGATGCCAAACCCAAAGAAAACTCTGTTTCTTCAGCTGATACGACAAAAGGTACTAATCTAATTTTTTCGGCTGTTATTTTATTTTGTATAATCCCATCTATCGAAGCTAAGTTTCCAAGAACATACTCATAGTCTTCGCCTAAATTTAAATCTAAAAATTCCGCCCTTAATTGATTGCTATTTAAATCATCTATCTTTTTGCTGACTGCATCCAAATTAAATTTATCAACCATACTATTTCCGGCATGGCCAGCAACTTGATTAATCTTATCCCCAATTTTGTTTAGAATAATTTCTTTCAATTCATTCTTAACAATATTTTTATAACCCAACTCATCAGGGGCTATATCTTTAGCAAGGTCATCTGTGGCTTTATTCATCGCGACAACAATATCTTTTAAAAACTTATCTAAATTCTTTTTATCTAAATCTTTTATAGAAGTTTTCAAAAAATCATTCAATTGAATTATACTCATGCCCTTAAGTAACATATTCCCCGGACCGTATACGTTTAACTGTTGCTGATCATTTTTGACTACCGCTACAGGAACCGTTCCTCCGGCAATCAATATCGGTTCATCTTTTTCTAGTTTATTAATAGCCTTGTTTAACTGCCTCATTCTTAAACTTTTTATCCGGGAGAGCTTTAACGGATCTTTTTGAGAAAGCTTATCCAACATATTTTTGAATGCCGGAGAATTAGATAAAGAATTAGATAAAGCGCCAACTAAAGGATTGTTGCGTACATATTTCGGCAAACCTTTCAACTTAGAGATATCATTATCTTTTTTAATTAAGCCGTCAGAATCAGAAACAGTTATGATATCGTAAAGAGCAATTTTATTTTCGGATACACCTTCACCCGCACGCAAAATCAAATCATTCACCCTTTCAAATCTCTCGCTGTTTGAAGAAGAAAGCTCGGGATAAAAAATACTAATAAGGTCGGTACTTTCTAACCCGGTACGCCTGCTTAAATCTTTTAAATTTTGATAGCTATGCAGTTTTTGATAGCCTTTCATCATCCAAAACCCTTTCATTGCCAATTCTGCCTTAAAATTATAAAAAGTAGTTATCTCCTGATCAAAACGCCTGCCTACAGGCATACCTTTGGCCCATCGGGCATGGCCAAAATATTTATCCAGCTTTTCATTTAGATTCGTTTTGGCCGTAGAAGATTTTTCAACTCTTTCCTTCAGCCAGGAAAATAAAGGGTCTTTTTTGTAGTCGGAACTTTGAGTATCTATACTTGCTGCCCTTGCTGTTTTAAGCCAGTTCATAAAACTTATATCTTCATTTATACGGCTTATTAAATTAACATCCGGTATGTTTTTAATAAATTCCTTTGTTTGCAAGGCAAGGCTGGTTCTAGCTACATTGTAAACTTTAGTTAAGCTAACATCATTATTTTCATGAAGAAGTTTAGCTATTTCAAAATTTGTCTCAGGCTTGCCGCCGGCTAACTGCGTGACTACTTCTTCCGGTAATAGCTGCGTTAACACCTGCGTAGTTACCTCTGGCAGCTGCGCTATCTGTGTTACTGCTTCTGTTAGCTGGCTTACATCTATATTTAATTTCAATAACCCTGTTTTGACTGCATCAACTGTCTTTGCCTGGCTTAGCGTTGATAACACCGGGATGGATATTACTGGTTCTACAAATAGTTGCCTAAAATAATCTGCTAAAATGCCAGCTTCATTACCGTCAAGATTTTGTAAAATCCCGAAATTATGAGCAAAAGAATACCCGGAAAATTTAACCGGCGCCTCCGGCAAGCTTATCTCCAGCCCTCTTATTTCCCCGTCAATATGTCTAAACCCTTCTTCCATATAATAGTTATCTATTTGATCAAGATTTTTAATTCCGAACGCGCCGGCAAAAATATTTTTCACTTCTTTAGTCTGAATTTCTGCCTCTTTCTTTAAGGCTTCAATTAAATGCTCTTTGTTCTGAACTTTATTCTGAAGAGCTAACTGCCCCAGATAAAATGCGCTTAACATAGTGCTTGAATCAAAGCCTCTCAACTGACGGCTAAAATCCTGTACAGTAGGATTTGGCAACCCATCCAAATCGTGGCTTCTTTCCAGCATATTTAACAAAATATCTTTTATCTTTGTTCTATCATCTTTTTCTAAACCTGAAAAAGTATCAACTAGAGCAAAATAATTTTCTCCCGCACTAGTAAGCCTAGCATATTTATCAAAAGGAAGAAGCCTTCTCCTCTTAAACATAGTGCCGTCATTGTCAGTAGTCCTCCATCGTGTGGCCATATCAGAAACAAGGCTTTGAGCATAGCTTTTTGCAGAATCCTTATGAACTCCCGCCTTAGAAGCCTTTGTTTCTATCTCCTTTTTAACCGAAGCTTTTGTTTTACCTTCAGTAGCAACCTTCGTAATCCGGGACAAAGATGAAGAATAAGAAGATAATTCTTTTGACTGAAAGTATTTCTCATCATATCTTCCAGCCAACAAATTTATGACTTCAGTAAATTCTAAATTGGGAATACCCATTATTTGGGCCGCATATTCAAATTTTCCGTTAGCGGAAGATTCGCCGGTAAATCTTTTACCTCTGGCTTTGATGACTTTTTTATCTTCGTTAAGCCAAGTCTTAAATATTTTTCTATCCTTCCCTCCCCATTTAAATTTGAATTTCTTACCGGTTTCCTCGTCCCGATAGCCTTTTTCAAACTTCTTATTAACATCCCTAAAAGTTCTGGCGTTGGTATACATTGCGCTATTTATAGCATTACGCAAGTCGCTTCTGTCATTTCTGGGCCCGAGTAAATCATCAGGTTTATGCTCACTTTGAAAAACTTTCTGAAAAACTAGATATTTATCCGTACTATCAGGATTCGCTGCTATTGCTTTATTTATTCGGTTAATCACGTTCTGATGCAAAGTCTCAGTTACAGCTAAGTTAAGAGCATCATGCCTTGAAATATCTTCATTGCTATTCTGCTTTAGAACAATATTCTCAATGAGATATTTATTAGCAACCTTTCTTCTTTCATTTACTGATGCATATTTTTTTTGTTTTAGCCGGCTGGATAAACCTTTGTCTCCCACTACCCAAATCTGCTCCAAAGGATTGTCCTTATTCATCATCTGAGCGTAAAGGCGGTTTCGCCGAGCCGCCTGAACAATCTCGGTTCCCGGAGTTTTAGAATCTATAATCAGGATAAACTTATTTTTTTTAACTGTCTGCAGGTCAAATCCGAATAACTTATTGCGGGAAAAAATAACCGCTATATTCTTATTCTCTCTTAGCTCCTTTTCTAGCACTTTTTTTTCCGTCTCTTTTTTCTCTGCATTTACTTTTATGTCTACTTTTTTATATTCGTAATTATCTTTATATCGATATTTACCACCTTTAGATACATGCTTGTTAATTTTTACATACTTTCTAATTTCTCCATCAGGATTAACTAAATAAACCGCTTTTTTTCCGCTTTTAAAGCTATTTTTCGCTAAGCCATCAAGAACTCTATAGCTGTCTTTTGTAAAAGCAGGCAAAAATATCACTGAGCCTCCAGGTAAACGATTTCCCTTAGGATTAAAGCTCTCAAAATCGTCAAAAACTTTTATCTTATTTGCCGTTTCAATGAAATTCCTTGTGTTTTTAACTACACTATCCTTACTCTTAGACAAATTTCTTCCATCAAAACCTATACCGAATAATTCAGCCATATAATCACTGTAATTAGGGGTAGCAGAGTAATGATTCCCATAATCAAAAAGCCTTAATACACTTATAGGCGAGGTTTTTACTGAATTATCGCTTACTCGCACTTCCTTAATAACTTCTTCTACATACCATTTAACCTTTTCTTTATTCCTTATATTTAAACCTTTTTTGTCGGAAAAGCCTTTCTTTTCGGCAAGGCGCAAGGAACCAACAACCCAACGGCTCAACGCGATTTCCTTTTGGCCCCAGTTCATTTGACCGTCTTTATCAAATGAGCCGGTATGGAAAGGAAAAATATGAAAAAATCCTTTTTTGTCTTTATTTTGCCTAGCGTTAAATCCCTCTTTCTGGCCTCTTTCCATAACTAAAGCCTTAGATATCTCATTAAGCATTGCCCGGTGAATTTCATACTTATTGCTTTTTGCATAAAGTTTGTTCCCCCAAAAACCTTCTTTATCCTGAGAATCGCTCCTGCCCTGAAATTTTTCGCTGTTTTTATCATACTTGTTTCCTACATGAAGTTTGTTCCGCCAAAAACCTCCCTTTTTAACAAACTTGCTTCCCACATTGTCAAAGAAAAAGTTAGAATTGGCAGTGCCGTCCTCATTTATATGCCCTTCTTTTTTCAAATAAAGTCCGAACTCATGAAGGTTATTATATTTATTTTTAATATTTACCGTTTTAATTTTGCTATTTTTATCTCTTATCACTTCACCATTTTTATCTCTTATTATTATATTCCCCGTTCTATACATCTCTAAAATAGGGTCTAATACTTCTTTAAAAATACCTATATTCTTTTTGTATGCTTTACTTTGAAGAGATTTCCCTATATCAGTCCCAATCTGTAAAGAAGCGGCAGTAGCGATTTCATGAATTTCATCGGTTAAAACTCCTCTTTTGGTAACCGTTCTGACTATATCTCTGTATTGACCGGATCCTAAATTCAAAGTATCGAGAGTTATTGCTGAAGATAAAGTGTGAATGTCAGTAAGGATTATATCACTTTTAGCCAAAACTTTTTTTATCTCTGAAGCACTTACTTTTCTTACCTCTTCGATAGGACCCTTTTTTATCTTTGAAGCACTTACTTTTTTGGCGGAAACTTTGTCTTCTGCAGAAAGGTACCAGCTAATCCTAACTTTTTCTACCTTTTTCGGTGTACGTGAATATTCCTTATTAAGTTCTATATCGAGATACTTTATTTTTATGCGCAAGTCTTGACTTTCGATAGTCACAGGTTTACACTTTTTTCCATAAATATTTGTAAAAGTTTCTCCAAATTTGTCATAAACATTTCCGGCATTAGATTGGTCGGTAAAAAGTCCGGTTACTTTATTTTTATTCAACGCTCTTATATATAAATCAAGAGGGATAACAAAAAAACTTTTCCCGATAATATCAATATTCTTTCCGTCCATCTCGTATGTAGGCGCAAACATCTTATTGGTTTTACCTAAAGATTTCAAAACTTGGGCTATCTGAGCCTCAAACTGAATTTTATAATCTTTTACCCACCACTTTTCAGGATTCTTGTTAATTAACTCTGTAACCTTTTTTGAAGATAATTCACCTTGTATTTTCAAATTCTTCTCAACTACATGTTCTCTTATTTTTATATTCTTAGAATGAATAAAGTTAGAAATATCTTTTATTGAAGGATTCTTATTAAAAGCTTCAACCATCTTAATGGCTTTCTCATGATCAGACGCAAACTGTTTATAATGAGGGTTTCCACCTACCACCTTACTCTGTTTTTCCTTTATAAGTTCTATAGCTTTAGAATAACCAGAAGGCGCAGCTCCTTCTATATGCTCTTTGGCAATTGCTTCGCCGGCTAATTTATAGGCTTGCGGAGAAGCTCCTTTAAAGTCCTTTGCTACTGTAACCTGATTTTTATATGTATTGCCTAAAGCACTTGTAAAACTGCTGTGTCCTCTTTCCTCTAGTTCTGCCAATTCATTTGCTTTCATATCTATAAAATAATCTTTTAGCTCTTTATCCAACGGCCGCCATAATGTATTTTCATTCTTAATTAGCTCGTTAAATGTATCTTTATCAATTAGCAGGCTCTTAAGCGCTGTCTTATAAGACTCCCTTCTTATTTTACGGCCCATTTTGTCAATTTTTTTATACTGACTATAATATTTCCCGTCAGAAATACCGGTTACACCCGGCTTCCTATTAAACCCTACCCGCTGATATGCCCTCAAAATCCTGTTTACCTTGGCTAATTGAGGAGCAATAGGCACTCCTTTAGCCACAACTGTTTTAACCAGTACCACTCCGGGAATTTCTGTATTACCTTTATTATTCTTAATCAGGTTATAAATCTTTTGTATATCCCTTTTATCTTCTTTCGTAACAAAAGCGGCTACGTACTCTTTAGCCAAAGAAAGTTCAAGAGGATAAAATATTTCTTCGTGGGCTTCTACTATTTTTCTAAGCCGCAGCCGGTTCGTCCCTATTGAAATTGCTTCTTTTTTCTGAGGAGCTTTATTCATTACTTTCTGTTTTCTTTGTTTAGCAAGTTCTTTAGCTTCCTTGTTCACCCTGAGCATATAATTTTTGCCTATTTCTACATTACCGCCAAGCAAACGCATCCCAATTTCTACTTTAGCAAGCTGAGTCAAGCTATTTCTAGTACTAGAAACAGCGTTGTTAATTAGTCCACTATCTGATAATTTTCTAACTGACTTCCCATTATCACTTTTAACATCTTTATGCGTTAGCTCCTGCCTCTCTAGTAACTTTGACTCATATTGAGCAATTATTTTTATTTGCGGAGTTATTTTGATTCCTTCTGCTTTTCCTCTAAGAGACTTTCCATCAAGTATTTTCTCTATTTGGTCCGGTCTAAATCCTATATCTCGTAACTTCTTATAATCTCTTAAAGCTTCAGGGAAAGGATAAACTAAAGAAAGAAGATAAGAATCACCGTAAACAGAAGAGATTAGTTTATTATTACGATATCTGGGAAGTAGCCCTTTTTTGAATTCCAAAGGAATAAGCGCCGGCCCTAAAAGCCCCCGCACCACTTGAATACGAGGTTCAGTCCATACTTTAGCCTTAAGATTTACATCCTTCCCTCTTAGCTTTCCTATTAGAAAGCCATTAAGCCCCACAATGCCGGATACAGGCCCTGTAAGCAAATGCATCGGCGCCATAACAAAACCGGTTGTGAATCTATACGTGTTTATAAAAGAACTATCTGCACGACGCACAGCGCCAACAACCCCGCCTTTTTTAGCAGAACCAGTTCCTCTTGTTGCAGCCGTCTGTTTTTTACCGGCAGGATTCTTCATCCCAATTGCTTCTTTAAACCCTCCCATCATCCACATATTGGCTATAAAATAAGATGACCCTAAATACTCTCTGTTTTGTGCAGGGCGAGACATAGGAGAAACTAACTCCTGATCCGGGCTAACAAAATTTTTAAAACCTTTAAGCCCTACCCATTCTGCTCCACCAGCAATTTTCCACATAATTAAACCGTTAGCAATAACCTCTCCTGCTACACGTCCAAATACCGTAGTGCGGCCATATTCATCCTTGTCCACCGCTTTAGGAAAAGTCACACCCAGGACCGGAATGACAAACTCTGTTTTAGGGAGAACCATGGCCAGCCCCGGAATAACGAACTCTGATATCGCGTTTACACTCGACTCCAAATACACAGAAGACACGTATGAAGACATACCCCATGCCGGCATTACCATTCCGCCTTGGAACCCTCCTAAAACTCCCCCGGCTGTTTTGCCTAAAAGACTATCCTTACTGGTCAAACCAAAAATCGCATTACCTTCGATAGCCCCTTTTCGGGCATAAGTAGGCCCTGTATTACCAACATGAGAAGGAAAACCCGCAAAACCATCGCTTATTGATAAAGCATGAAAAGGAATAGCTGCTGCTTTTCCTATAGCCCCTTTCTCTTCCAAAGTATTTGCCGCAAAACCCATTTCACTACCCATTGTTATCAGTTCTAAAGCTTCAAGTGTTTCTCCGTTACGTTGGGCTTTATTACTAAAATAATTATGCGTTTTTTTCATATTAAGAGCTCCGGCCCCAAGAGCCGCACCTTCATTAAAGCCTTTTATCCAGTTTAACGCGTACGTTAAAGAACTTGCCCTTAATCCAAAAGGATTCAATTTAAGCTCTACTTGCCGGCCTCTGTCATTAAAAGGTTTTATAGAGCGAATTGTTCCATCTTTGTTCCATCTAACCTCAACTTGCCCCGCCTGTACCCCTGTTTGCTCATAATATCTTGCCAAGGTATCCTTTGTTCGATCGTCAATATCACTATCTGTGAAGGTCGTTAAACCATTATAGCCTGGCGTAGGGTTCGTCGTAAGTGTTATAGTTGTTAAGCCATTATTATAGTCAACTTTACCTATAGTGCCTGACGGCCAGTCCAATTCTGTACCCACGAAAGAATCGTTTATATCACGGCCTAAAAGTTTAGCGCGTAAACAGTCAAGAAATCCAACAGTTGTAGCATAACCCCCAAGTCTGGGAACTACTTGAGTAGCCCAAGTTTTTCCTCCACCCCAAAGCCATTGAGCAGCTCCTTTCCAACCCTTATCATATATTTGGGATTTAGTAATAGCATGATATCCGGTCGACGAACGGCCCGCGCCGCCATTCGCCCATTTATATGCCGGTTTATTGTAAGGTTTAGAAAAATACTTCCTAAACAACTTCCTGGCTGGCCCAAGAGTAACGTTAAGCCTCTTCCTAGCTGATTCAATGGTAGTGTTAAGCACCTTTCTAACCGGCCCACGGGTAAGCAACTTTTTAGGGATCCCAAGGGTAGCTGCGTCAAAATAACTTTCAAGATACTTCGGTACATTCCTCCTAAGGCCTCCCCCAAACCATTTGACAATATTATAGCCTTTTACAAACGGCCATCTAACAATATGATAAGCTTTTAAAGTTGTCCATTTAGTAAGATGATATACGCTAAGGAGATTGCCGCTTGCGGCTCGGTTAGCAAGCATCGTATTTGACACAGAACCTGCGCGATACCCTGTGGTAGTCGCGCGGCCTGCACTGCCACTCGCCCCTGTACTTACCGGCTTATAAGCTACTCTATATACATCATCAACCTTACTACCGGGTTTCAGGCGAAGTTTAATAAGCGCATCATCTGCTAGCGTACTGACTCTACGAGTAATTACCTGAAGCGTGCCCGGTTTTGCAGCATTATTCGCATGCTTCGCAACATCGTCAGTATAAGGCGCAGCTTTTGTGAAAATTCGATTCTTTACTGCCTTTACTGTCGTCATAATTGGCAGCGCGGCTAAAGCAATATCTAGCGGGGCAAACTTGGCAAATAACAGCTCACCCTTTGCTGCTCCTGAAAGCAACTCTGAACTAGTAGCCCATCTCCCCTCATTCCAAAGCATACTCGCTTCAGTCCAGGCAAGGCCGGCTCCTGTTCCTATAGCGGCATTTGAAGCATACAATAGCATTGCCCCCTTTGCTCCAAGGCCATAAATAGAACCAACGCCTAAAGTAGCAGTGAAGTAAACAACATTCTCGCAACCAAATTTTTGAACAGGTACAATTTTATTGTAATAAGTATGAGCTCCGTAAATATCTATCATTCTATTTTCTGATTTATATTTCTCTACTTGATAACGATCGTCAATAACTTTTCCAATCACCGGTATAGAACTAACACTGGAATATTGAATTTTTTTGTTTCGGCTTACTTCGCCCATGAAAGGCAAAACAATAGTATCAGGTGTTTTCTGCCCGTGAATTTTATTTCTAGTATCAATTATAAACAAAGGAATATCTTTTCTAACAATGTTTATTGCATTAGTACCGACATCATGAAAAGTAGCAGGCAGTCTCAAGGCAGTATCCCACATATTTGCCTTTACCGCGTCATGTCTATTGCTAAAACTGTATTCGCCAGGGCGTAAATGTTTATCCCAAAGCATAAACACACCATTCCCAGCAAAATACTGAGGAGTCCCGGGAATAGCACTTAAACCAGAATATTTGATTCCTGTCTGTAAAACAGTACGAGTAGTAAACCCCGTACCCCAAGGGCTTAAACACCACTTTCCAACATTCCATGCTGTTGTGCCTCCCCACTGCAGACTAGTCTTTATGGCCGCTAGCCCGGCAGTTGAGGTTGCCGCAGCAATGGTATATGCCCCTACAGCAATTACTATAGGATAGCCTAATGCCTCATGTAATTTTATAGCTTTTACCCTATCCAAACCTGACAATGTAGGACTATACGGATTTGTCGCATCTTTTCCAAAAAGAAGCTTAGAAGGAACGTTAAGCGATATATCAACAGCAAGTTTATAGTTTGGATGAGCGTTCCAGTAATTTTGGTAACTACTTTTTAAACTAATACTGCCGGGTTCGTAACCGGTTAATTTTTCCATAATTGGATTGCTTACCAATCCTAACCAAAATAGAGTCGGCCCCGCGATTGAGCCTACTTCATTTCTGTAATGGTCTAAACTTGCTGCTGCGTAAGGATATTTCTTGCGATTGGAACTGGTCCATGAATTATGTGCTGTTACCACACTATTAATCGTCTTGCCTATATGGCTGATTCCCTCTTGAACTTTGGCACTAACTCCATGCGGTTTTGCATTGACTTCCGCTGTAGTTATTGTGGAGACGCCTCCTCCTGCCATTCTGAAATAGTCCGGTTTGGATTCTGAAACCTTAGGTAAATTAGCAAAATTATTTACTGTTTTCGCATCGTAATAATTATAAACTGCCGTATTGCTGCCCCTGGATTCAGACTGAATTTTACCGTTTGAAACAGAATGACAAGGGGAAATGCCAACACGATCATTTTCGGAAGATGAACCTAAATTGGGGGTTAAAAAAGAAGGAGTATTCAAAGGCAAATGACATGAACTATATATTGAGCTTCTATCCCCGGAAGGATTCGGATATCCTTTTTGATTAACCCCGTTGTTTATTGGTTTTAAATAAGAACGGCGAGAAATAGCGGCATTAAGTGTCCCGGTTGCACCCGGATGTTTATATTTAATGTATAAACTGACTGCACTCTTACCAGCTTCATACATCCTGGAAGGAGAAGATATTGTATTGGCTATCTGTGATTTATAATTATTTACTGCGGTAAGCGAATTGGTTGCGGATGTTCGTACCTGAGAAATAATATCATTGATTGCCCCCATTCCTTTAATTTCCAAAGCTTCTTGTTGGGAAATCCGGGTAAATTGTGACTTTTCAACCCGATCAACCAAGCAATCTCCGGTAAATTTCTTAACAAAGATTTCTCTAGGCAGCCAACTGTCCTGGATGCCTTCTTTGAAGTAAACTTTTTCTTTATCAGCTGAAGTTACGGCAACAAAATGAGAGGGGCGCAAATAAGCGATAAAGGGGAAATTGTTTGAGGAAAGAAGCTGAAGGCTAGAAAGCGAGGTTTTCACTAAGGATACCTTAAGGCCGTAAGATTGAGCTACTTTATTCAAAGCAAAAAGAGAAGCTACGTATCTACCCTTAAACTTACGTAAATTCCCGGAAAGGAAATCTATCAAAATAAGCCGCACCCCTACCTCTTCAGGCGTAGTGTTAATGCCCCGGCTTTCTAAGAGATGAACTAAAGAATAAATGCCGCAATTACTGTCAATTTTAGTTTCCGGGTTCC
>JAIWAR010000013.1:0-25412 GCA_048634245.1 Methanosarcinales archaeon
ATCAAAGGCTTCTGATACAGTATTTATTAAGGCTTTAAGAGATGGTCTGGGACCTGTTTGCGATTCCCATTCCTCTCCGGCTTTACTCAATGCTTCATTCACGAAATCCCCACTACCCAGTATCCTCTCATCTCCCTTTTCCCGCTCCTCTTTTCTTCGACCAAGAAGACCAGCCTTGTTACCGCCCGCACTTCGCACTAAGCCACCTCCCTGGAGTTCAGGACGTTTTCCTTGTTCCACTCCATTCTTGACGAATTGGCGGTACCTTCGGCGGCGTTAGAGCAAAGATTTGAATCTGAACTATCTAAAGCTTCAATGTATCCAGCCACCATTTGTTCTTTAGTAGCGTTTAATTCCTTTAAAGCTTGGGCGGCGTTAGAGCGGATATTTGAATCTGGATCTGGATCACTCAGCTTGTTAATCAACAGCTTAACTGCCCGTTTATCTCCGAGTCTGCCTAAGGCTTGGGCGGCGTTAGAACGGATATTCGAATCTGAATCACTCAGCCTGTTAATCAATGGCTCAACTGCCCGTTTATCTCCGAGTCTGCCCAAGGCTTCGGTGGCGTCGCGGCGGACATAAGAGTCTGGATCGCCTAACGCCTTAATTAGAGGCTCAACTGCCCGTTTATCTCCGAGTCTGCCTAAGGCTTCGGCGGCATGTTCGCGGACACAAAAGTTTGGATCGCCTAACGCCTTAATTAGAGGCTCAACTGCCCGTTTATTTCCGAGTCTGCCTAAGGCTTCGGCGGCGTCACGGCGGACATCTAAATCTGGACTATCTAAAGCTTCAACGTAGCCAACCACCATTTGTTTTTTAGCAGCGTTTAATTTCTTTAAGGCTTGGGCGGCGTTAGAACGGATATTTGAATTTGAATCACTCAGCCTGTTAATCAATGGCTCAACTGCCCGTTTATTTCCGAGTTCACCTAAAATTCGGGCGGCGTCACGGCGGACATCTAAATCTGAACTATCTAAAGCTTCAATGTAGCCAGCCACTATTTGCTCTTTAGTAGCGCCTAATCTCTCTAGGGCTTGGGCGGCGTTAGAACGGATATTTGAATTTGAATCACTCAGCCTGGTAATCAATGGCTCAACTGCCCGTTTATTTCCGAGTCTGCCTAAGGCTTCGGCGGCGTCACGGCGGACATAAGAGTCTGGATCGCCTAACGCCTTAATTAGAGGCTCAACTGCCCGTTTATTTCCGAGTCTGCCTAAGGCTTCGGCGGCATTAGAACTAACACCTGAACTTGAATCACTCAGCTTGTTAATCAAGGTCTCAATTGCGCGTTTATTTCCGAGTTTGCCTAAGGCTTCGGTGGCGTCACGGCGGACAAATAAATCTGGACTATCTAAAGCTTCAACGTAGCCAGCCACCATTTGTTCTTTAGTAGTGTCTAATTTCTCTAAGGCTTGGGCGGCGTTAGAGCGAATATTTAAATCTGAATCACTCAGCCTGTTAATCAACGGCTCAATTGCCCGTTTATCTCCGAGTTCACCTAAGGCTTGGGCGGCGTTAGAACGGACACCTGAACTTGAATCACTCAGCCTGGTAATCAAAAGCCTAACTGCCCGTTTATCTCCGAGTTTGCCTAAGGCTTGGGCGGCACTAGAACTAACACCTGAATTTGAATCACTCAGTCTGTTAATCAATGGCTTGATTGCGCGTTTATCTCCGAGTTTGCCTAAGACTTGGGCGGCATAAGGATAATCACATAAACTTGAATTACTCAGTCTGTTAAACAATGGCTCAATTGCCCGTTTATCTCCGAGTTCACCTAAGGCTTGGGCGGCGTTAGAACTAACACTTGAACCTGAATCATTCAGCCTGTTAATCAACGGCTTAACTGCGCGTTTATCTCCAAGTTTGCCTAAAGCTTGGGCGGCGTTAGAACGAACATTTGGATCCAAATCATCCAGCATGTTAATTAATGGATTAACTGCTCTCTTGTCTCCTAACTCACCTAAGGCTTGGGCGGCGGCCTGACGGATACTATCATCTTTATTCTTCAATCTCCTAATATACCAACTCACCGAAAACACATAGTGCCAGATAATACAGAACAACTTGACTCCTGCTCCTAAAACCAAAATTGCACTAATAGTAGGGTATGCGGAGGCAAAAGAAATAATTGAAGCTAATACTGATTCAAAATTCAAAGATAATACGGAAGCCAAGAATAAGGAAGGAGTAAAGAGATTGAATAATTTTTCACTTAACAACCTAACTCCCCCGTCCAATTCCTTCTTGGATTTTTGATCCAACTCCTCTGAATTTTTCTCGTAATCTTCAATCCGTTGGAAAAGAGAACAGTCGGAGTTAATTCCTCTTTTCCCGCCATCAAACTTAACCTTTCCTTCTTTATCTATATGTATCTCTATGTTTTCTAAGACCAGTCTTCCTTTTTCTTTTAGCCCTTTTAACTCTTTGGCTTTATTTAAATCAATCACTTCTTCATGTTCACTTAATATCTCTACTTTTCCTTTAAGAATAGCTTTCTGTAGGTTTACTTTTCCTTCTATCTTTAAAGATTCTAAGTTAATGAAGCTTGCTTCTTTGAAGGCATCAAAGCAATTTAATACATTATCATAGTATCCTGATAAACTCGCTGCCGGCGGTACTGGTTTATTTGCCTCTAACTTCCACTCCTTTGTGTTCATTCTGTAGTAGTCAGTATAAAACTGGAGGTAAAAATCAAAGGCTGTTTTTACCGGGGTGAAAAACTCTATCCGCTCATCCACACCTACGTTCACTATGCTTAAAATCGCGCTTATCCTGTGCTTCTTAAACAATCCTTTTATCGCTTCCTTCTTCTCTTCCTCAATTTCCTGCTTATCTATAGTCTCTAAATAGGCCGCTAAGTTCAGCATTACTGATCCTATTGCTCCCCCTAATCCCGTATGCATTTTATCCTTGCTGTCTTCCTCAATGATCGTTGGAGAGAGGATCTCGTACAACTTCTCTTCTCCTAAAACATCCCGTACATCTTTCAAGAACGGCACCAGTACTCCATAATTAATTACCACCGTGTTCGTGTTAAACGGCTGTTTTCCTCGCATCTCTTCCGTCAACCCTGCCTGGTTAAACTCTTTTTCCTGCCCGGCATTTTTTGCCTGGTTTAGCTCGATTATCGTCTTGACCACATTTCCTAACCTTAATCCCTGGGCTACCTTTAATAACAACAGCCCGAATATCCCTCCTTTGACGTCTATCTCTGTCCGCTCTGTGCCTACCATTATTACTGGTATCCGCTCTTCTACCGCGTAGCCGATCAATTCCGGGGTTACACGGTTATTCACCCCGTCCTGGTTATATACTACTCCTACTTCTCCTTCCTCCACTGGTTCATCTAAACTCCGGATAATCAGGTTATATCCGCTCACCCCGTGCCCGCCCGGCATCTTTACCTTTTCTGTGAACATCTCTGACTTATTGTTTATCGTGGGGAAGGTGTTCTCTGTCAGCGGCATCCTCAACTCTAATCTCTCTGACTCGGCAAATATATCCCGATAGGTCTTCTTCTCTTTCTCTGGTATTCCTTCATTCATCCTATGGTATAAATACACGGTATCGTACAACTCTTCAATCGATTCTATCGTCTCCTCTGAGGCAAGTTCTTCCACGATTATCTTCTTGTAGGTCCCCTTCTCTGCTTCCCTGATTAAATACAATAGCTTTGCTTCTGCGATGGACACATACTCTATTTTTCCTTCTAATTCAACTATAATATATAAATCCGATGATTTTGCTCCTAACTTCACTTCTCCTTGCCTGCCTATTGCTTCCCACACCGCCGCAAGATATTCTTCTCTCCCTACCTTCTTGCCAATACCACCGTTAAGATCATTTATCTTCTCTACCGCTTTCTTTGCTGCCTCCTTGTATTTCGCCACTCCTTTTATTGCCTTATAGTTAACTGCCCCCAATAACTCCCTGAGCTGCTCCTTGGTGAGTGAAGCTGCCAAATGCAACTTCTCGCCGATCTTTTGCATTTCTTCTACCATGTGCCGGTATTGACGGTACAGATTCTTAAAATAGGCCCTTTCTGTCTTTGTTAATCCTTTTGACCACAGAGCGGACTCAAGCTCATACCGTCTCTGTGTAGCAAAAGTAACTATTTCTTCGGCTTTTTCTGAATTCTTCCCTGATTCAAAAAGACTTTGTAAACCTATATATTTAATTATTTCTTCATGGATAAGAATGGCTATGTTACGGGTATTGAGGTCTTCGGGGTGGATGGTAATTAAGAGGTATTTATCGATTATTTTTGCCTCGGGAGGGCCTCTTTCAGATTTAGATGATATTATTATTTTGTATTTATTCGCTTCTTCATATACATTGACTGATCCTAATTTCAACGGCAGTTCAATGGTTTCTTTCCCTTTTAGTATGGCTAGGGTTTGGGTTATTATCTGATTAGTGCCGCCGTCGAGATCTTTAGCCAATGAGATTCCTCTATCCTTAAAGGTATCATTTTTTCTTTCCAAGAATATTTCTGTAATAAATGGCGGGATAAACCTTCCTGTACGTTTTGTATACGGAATATAAATTAAGGGAAATCTCAATTTAAGGTATTCTTCTTCTTTCGCAGATAAATTATTTATTAAATAAAACCATATCAAACAAAATGCTATTATAACTGGATGTAAGTACTGTAGCATAAAGAATTGCGCTATTAATATAGTGCCTAAATACATAGGGTGTCTAATCCACTTATAAAGCGCGACGTCTGTAACAATAGAAGAGCTTCTTTTCATAGTAAGATCTGCGAAAATAATAAGAGAATGGATTAAAAATATCATAAAGCCAATATCGCCTACTATCGCACTAATCATGAGCACTATTTCCGGCAAACTAATCAACTCAAGATTCAGCCATGCTGCAATAGAGCTAATTTCACATAAAAACTGTAAAAACAGAATATGTATAATCCAAGTACCTGTGCTAGTCCAAAATGCTTTATGCTGTCCTATATCTACACCAGCTAATACAGGCTTTTTAGCAACCGCGGTCATATTTTGGATACGCCTTCCTTTTGTGCCGTAAAAAATACCTGAGGGACTCAGGCTAACTTTTTTAAACCCTGTCTTATCCAACAAAATTCCTATAGACCGCATAGTAAAATGGCTTATATGATCACCAAGGTGCAGCTCAGGCCCGGTATCAGGAGTCTCCGGGTATCTAATAATTACTATACCTTCAGGTTTTAAAATCCTTTTTACCTCCTGCATAAAATCTTTCGGCAATGGAATATGCTCTAATGTGTCATATACTAAAACACCATCAAAAGAATCATCCGGGTAATGCAAATCTTTTAATTCGCCTGTATGAACTTTTCCTTTTAACCCGCGCTTTAAAGCTACTTCGGCTATATCCTCTGATATATCAACACCTTCTACTTTCCAACCTCTAGACACTAATTCTTTCATCAAATAACCACTGGCAGGACCTATCTCTAAAACTCGCCCTTTTCTATTAAGTGCTGCCTCTAATTCATCTGCTCTAATACATGCGACTCTCTTTCTAGCCTCTTCTACTTCCTTTGAACCATACTCTATAATCCCTACTTGCTCTAAGTCTTTGCCTTTAACAGGTAAAAAATATGGCTTTTCATGCAGTTTTTTATAAAATCCGCCTGTAGGCTGCGGATTAAGCCACATAAACCCGTCATAAATACATTTAACGATGTTCATCTCCTTTCCATTGATAACCACTCTGCCGATCACCTCATAATTACTAGATTCACAAACCGCGCACGACACCTCCCTTGTTTCAAACTCACCCACCCAGGGAATACTGCCTTTCCAAAACAAAGGTAATTCATTTTTATCAGCATCGTTACCTCCATCAAGTTTTTCTTCACCTTCTTGATCAATTAATTTTGATTGCGCGGCAAAAGTTTTACCGTCACCTTGGGTTTCCGGCGGTGAGCGGGGCTGTTGGGAGGAAGTGAATAGTTGAAAAAGTTTTTGGATTTTTTCTTTAATTTTTGCAAAAACTATAACTATAAAACTGGCGGCGCCAACTGCAATTATAACTATAAAGCCGCCGACAAAAAGCTCACATTTTTCCCAACGTGTGTATTTTTCTCCACTAAAATCCCACCTTAAAGCTACAGGTAATTGAGACCTGACCTCTTTAAACAGCTTCACCCATCCCTCAAACTTCAACTCTTTTCTTTCTTCCAGCAATTTTAAAGCTAAAAGCCATTGAAAACAATCTTCTTCAAATAACTTTTTCCATCTTTCATTTCCTATCCCCGCCGGAGTTGAGCCCGGATTCCAAAGAATAGGCACAAAAAAAGCCGAGAAGACCATAATGGCATAAAATAAAGACCACACTAAAGTGATATTCTGCCACAAAACAAGTCCAACGAAAACTATAACACCTGCAATAAAACCAGGCCGGATATGGCTTGTTTTAAAAGCGTTAAATATACTTGGTTTTATCCCGCCTTTTTCATCAAAAGGTTCACTGACAAATAAAGGTATATGATAAAGCATAAATCCTCTTCCGGTTGCCACATATCTAGCGACTGTCTCCATTGTAATCTGGACACCATTAGCATAAGTAAAAACATGGGCCATAAAGTAAGGCATCATTCCTTCAAATATAACCATTTTGACAAGCTGCTTTGTCCCTCGCCAAAAACCTTTTTCCAATAAAAGATCAGAATACCCGGTCATAGTAATAGCCTGCATAAATAATAACGCGAGTATACCAAATATTATTTCGGAGGGAAATGGGGCAAAACCGCTAAGCCCCATTGCAACCGTAAATAATATATACCCATAAATACCAATTTTTACCCAGGGTTTCCTTAACATAAACCCAATAACTCCGATAAGAAGGCCTAGTACTCTATCTAAGCCAAACACCGGGGAAGTACAAATCGTCCATAAATAACGGCCCCAGCCGACCTGAGCAACGCCCATTGCAAATTTTCTAAGTAACCCCTCCATGGTTACAAAAGAAACTTCTCTTAGTTTTGCTCCTTTAATAAATCGGCTAAACTCTATTAGGCCTCCGCGCATAGCTACCTCAAACCCTCCAAAAATATCCTCACTAATGAAAGAAGCCCGTGATGTACCTCGTTTACGAACATAACCCTCATCCCAGACATCCGGATGGCCAAAATGGAAATTGGCAAGTATTAAGGTTAAAATCGGCCGGACTATAGCCGTAAATACTCCATCCGCAAAAGCATTAAATTTAGCTGCCGCGTTATAATCATCAGTGGCTATATCCTCAGCAAATCCTATTAGTTTGATATCAGAATTCTTTTTAAATATTTGGAGTAAATTAGGCATCATAAACCATTGTTCTAAATAAAAATCCTGGTTAATATCTATGCTCACTATTTTTTCGCCTCTAACAAACTTAAGCCCGTTGTTTTGCCCTTCCGGCTTACCTTCTCCCAAAATAGGCATCCCTGCCAAACGTATTTTCTTAGAATTTTCATCATAGGCCCGGTTCAAAACATCATATATCTCTTCCTTTTCATCTTCATATTTGCTATCTAATGCCATATCGGAATACCCTTTTAGACTTTTAATTTTATCTTTTACGTTTCCTTTATCGTCTATATAGCCTTCATCTTCTAAATTTTCAAAAAGGCCTTTCGTTAAATCCTCTTTTATAACGGTTCCGGCTCCTCGTTTAATCTTTACTTCTCCTGAATTAGGGTCAACTTCCCCCCTGGCAAGAGATGTATACCAACCGTTATCATCCTTACTTATATGAACTATGTGGAGAAATTCAGGATATATCCTCATTAAAGTCTCTATATCCTTGGCTTTTCTCCTAAGATCTGCTTTTTTCTCATCGATTTCGGTTTTCCAGCGGTAATATTTATCTAACGCTATGGTATATCGAAACTTTTTATACACTTCATCCTGTATATATTTTTCGGATTCTTTAGGAAAATTCACTTTTGCCAATAATGTCAGAATGTCTTTATAGTACATAATTCCCCTTACAGTTCTTACTAACGGCTGAAATCTGTAAGACACCCATAACCTTATTTCGAACTTCAAATTTTCGTCTCCTATATCAAGGACCTCGCCAAGCTTAAGATTTTCCATTTTTTTAAGATCTTCCTCAGAGTATTTCTTTTCACTACGCATCCTCTCAATAAAATTCTTCCATTCATCCGGACAAATAGACAGAAATTTATTAAGAACTGTCGTCCCGATCTTTTCATCTAATTCATTTATTTCTTCAAAAGTATATATAATTTCTTCATCTCCCACAGGAGTAAACACTGTTAGCGAAAAGAGCTTTTGCCAAACTGATACACCCGGTTTACCCATATAGCACTGAGAAGCAAACCAAATTATTCTTTGGGTAGTTTTTTTAATTTCAGGAGCCATACTTAAATCCGGTTTATGTTCGGGTTTATCGGAAATCTTACTTTTAAGGAAACCATTGGAATCTTCTTTTAGTCCATAGCTGTATCTCTGCATTTCTTCTCTCGATAACCTATCTTGTTCATAAAAAGTTTTAATAATCAGGTTCCAGACTTTAGCCCAAACTATTTCCTTTTGTTCCGCAGTGAGAGATAATTTTTCAGGAATAAATTTTTCCGTAAATTTTTCCGAAATAATTTCAAAATTTCCTTCCACTTCATCCCAAAATTTTATCGTTCCAACACCTAAATATTTACCATGGAGATAACTTACAATGCTTTCTACAAAATAAAAGAATGAGAATATACTAAGGAAGAAAAATATAATAAAGGGAAACCAAATAATACCTATCGCGAATAAATTTAAGAGAGATCCTCCGTTTAATAAAGTTACAGGCCATAAAGCTTTGGTTGCTATTCCAAGATACAAAAATACATAACCATTCCAAGCCAGCCAGGGTGCAAATACACTTGCCCAATACAATAATCTAAATACCTTTTTATTTTTTACCGGAGTAACTCCTTCATCCATCCTGGTTGGAGGAGAATGATTCCTGATTTTTAACCACTCTTCTAAGCCCCATTTCATAGAAACCAAAATAACAGCTAAAATTACTCCAATAAATATGCACCCAGATATGCCGATTGCCGGCACAAGGCCAAAGCAAGACGCAACATACAATATTATCAGAAATATAGTCGTCACTCTATAAGTATTCCTTAACAAACTTGCCCAACCTTTCCAACCAAATCTACCCCCGTTTTTATCCGCAAATGTTTTCCAAAACAAGGAATCTTTAGGCCACATAGGAGTTTCATAATATGTCCCTTTTAGATTTCTCAAATAATCTGGAAGACCTTTAAAGCATCGCCATAATAATCTCTTTGTCCATTTTGAATCCGAACTTAAGTAAGCGTTTATTTTTCTCGACAATGATATTCCCGACTCCAATATCTTTAAGAAAATCTCTCTAATTAAAGCTTGCTTTAAAGCTTTGCGTATTAGAATATGCCCTTCTTCTCTCTTCCACTCAGCAAAAATAAATCTCTTATATGCTTTGAATTCTTCTGTCTTAAGCAATTCTCTTGTTATCTTCACTATGTTCTGTTCACCAAACTTCTTTTTAAATTCTTGAATTTTACCTTTATCTCTATTTGCCAGAGGGTCTACTTTCTCTTCCAGCTCCTCAATAAGATCTTGATAACCTCCACTTAAAACTTTTTCTTCAAACCCTTCAATAAACTCTTTAGTCCTGAATAACTCATTCACATCATTATAAATAAGCTGAAATTCAAAAGGAATTACGCCCTTTAAAGACCCTATTTGCAGCTGCATAATTCTAAACCATATTGTTACACATTCTTTTACAAAAGGGCCGATTGATCTTGGCTCTCCTTTTTCTTCCCTCTCTTTACTTTTCCAAAATAAATAACTGATAAAATCAGGCGTTTCAGTTGAAAAATTCATACCGCCCCTGTTTATGCACTGCCAGAGATATACATCTTCTAGGGTTAATTTATTTACATCAAGCGTTTTTTTCATCACATTTTCAAGGAAATCCTGATACCCATACCTATCAAATACCTCCTCAATTACTGCCTGCAACGGCCGTTTCTCCAGCTTCTGAATAATATTCTCTCTAAAATATTGTTTGGCCTCTTCCACAATACCATCTTCAAACCCATAATCCGGAGGGTTATTCAAAAGTTCCTCTACTTTTAGAATATTCTCATCAATCTCTTCTCTTGAGATATTTACCTCTAAATCTTCTTCCGATTTCTTCCTTTCCTTTGCTCTTTTTCTCTGGCCTATTTTAAATAATATTCGGCCAGCCAACATTACAAGAAAAAATACACTTGCCGGAATAAAAATCCAAATCATTAATCCTGAAGACATATCTTGTTTCCATTTAGACAAAATATTAATACGGGCTTTATCATCCTGGTTGCCAAACAAATCATATTCATATTTATGTGTATATTCATTATTAGGAGCCATTCCTTCTTTTTCTTTTACTATTTGAACAGATCCTTGCGGGAAGTAATCGATTTTTGTCCAAATTTTCGTCCAATACTTTTCTTCGGTTTCAAAACCAAATAGCGGCTGCTTGTAAGAAAGCGAAATATTATACTGGATAGATTCAAATCCTCTTGTCACAGGTATGATATTGAAAATTCTTGGCTTTTGATATTCATATTCTTCTTGAATTAATTTTCCGGAGGGTAGCTTTGTTTCTCCTTTTAAAAGAATATTCGAATCTGTATTTAATGCACTACTGATAAAAGCATATTCATATTTCCCATTAGTCAATTCTAAAATGCTTTTGTTCTCTACTCTGTCAGTTTGAGGATTATACCAATCAATATAATATACTTTTTCTTTATAGGTGTTTATCTGTACCTCTCCATCTTTAAAGATAATTCCTTGTGGCAACACCCCAAACAAAGCGTTATTTTTAATCCACCACATATTTATTGAAGTTTTATTATCATTTTCTGAAATAGGTACAACTGCCATCATTTCTTTCGCTGTAATATCTTCAGCAAAAGTATAATGATAAGTTGTAGGTAACCCTTGTGGAGAGTACTTCGCTGTTTCTATCAAGGCTTTTCTATTAATTTCTCCGTCTAAACTAAGCTCAATCTTTTTTGCTACCCGCAATTTGCCGTCTTCTATGCCGTAAATTCCCCGGTAAAAACCGATATCAGCCCAAATATCTCTTCCTGTTTTCTCTTTATACTCTTTGGCAAACTCAGGAGTAATTACATCCGGCAAGCCAATAAAATCTGAGGTAGCTATATATATTGCCTTTACTCCCAGCCCGTGTTTGTCTATCACCAAAGTTTTCGCGTAAAAACTGCCTTTTTCATCTGAGGTCCAGTTGAGATTTACAAAAATCTCATTATCTTTTACTACAATACGAGCATCCTGTGCCGGATGGAAAGAATAATATTTTATTTCCATCGCTCCATAGGAATAGTTTATTTCATTTTCTCTTAAGTTAACCCCTTTGTTGGCTATTGTCTCCCATTCTCCTATTTCTCCGTCAGTTAAGTATCTATCCTGAGTATCCCTGAAGTTAACAATTGCTTTATCCCAATCCGCCTCAGACAGGCCAAATCCGGAAGCATTAGATGTATTAATTAGTCCTTCTTTTTCTTTGGTTGAGGCGGTATATAAGTCAACAAAGTCATGTATTCTCCAATCGTATTCGGAATAAGTAGAGTTTAAAGGAATTTGGCCTATTGAAGACCACTGATCATTTAATGTTTTGCCTATAGTTACCCATTCGGCTTTACCCGGAATAATTTCACCGGCGGCATTTTTATAAGGCTCTAATACTTTCTTGAAATATCCCTGCTCTGAGATTTCATCTCTGCCGCCTACAGGGTCATAGGTAGGAAACCATCTCAAAGACCATCGGCCTGTTTCACGGTTCTCATAAGCTACCCGGTGAAGGCCGATTACGTAACCCGGAGTTTCCGGCTCTTTTTCATCAGGTATCTGATAAGGCTTTTTGTCTATATATACTACCGCATCTTTCATATCAATATTTTTGAAATCATAAATGTCGTTGTTATTTAAATCTACTATAATACCGGACATAGGTGTAATCGTAAAACCAAAAAATTTACTCGACACAATTAAAATATTGGTTAATCCATCTTGCCTATGTTTAATGATTTCTCTTCCCTCTGTATCTCCGCTAACAACATAAGAGATGTGGGTTTGGCCTTCCGTGTCAGTAACTTTCATTTTCAAAAATTCTGTATTATCCACCTTTATCCGGTCTTCAGGGCTCAACTGATCATATTTTATATCCTGGCTGAATTCAATAAAGGTTAAAGGGTCTTTAATCTCTTCAAACAATTCTTCTCTTTGCACCCCAACCTCTTCTGAAATAGCATCTAATCTTTGCACATCTATTTTTTCATACTTATACACAACCTCCCACACTTCGGAAAACTCATCTTCGCCTGCTTTAACAAGAGCCTCTTCATTCTTTGAATTGAAAAGTTTGTAGGCCAATTTCGGCTCAAAAATTCTTTCCTCATCGTAATCTTTTACATAATAAACATACCTTCCCTCTTCTGTGCCGGAAATCTGCACAATGAGCCTTCCATGTACATCTGCCGGCTCCTGATAACGAGAAAACCAAAACTCGCTTCCGGATAAAGCGTTATATTTTTCTAAATTCTCAGGAAAATCACTAATATCCAGAAAAGGAAATTCTGCCAGTTCGTCTCTGCTCGCGACTACACCTTGCTCTTTATTTATAGTAATATCTGTAGGCGGAGTAGTTACCGGAACATCTACAGGGTCTTTGGTAACCGCTGTCTTACTCCAGAACCCTCCTCCATTACTTTTCCCAAAATAAATTCTAATATCATCTATGCTAATAACCGGGACGGCATATTCTCTATCGTAAATAACATAGGATGTTTTGCCATCATAATCAGTCCTTTCCCAAATATCCGCCGCCTTCATATGCTTTACTGTTTCATTAAAATTCTTCTCTAAATCATCGTCTCTTCCGGTAAAATTTACCCCCTGCTCTTCAGCAAAACCCTTTAAAACAGGATAAACATCTTCATAATTATCAATTTGTTTAACACGTTCCTCATTGAAAGAAAAACAACCTTTAGCTGTATATGAAAAGACAGTTTCATCTTCTAAATCAATAGATATTTTACGATCGCTTATGGAAATTACAGGCTTATCATAATGGCCGATTAAATTCCCTAATAAAACATAATCACCGCCGACAATTTCCCGGTCAAACCTTAAGGAGATATCTCCATAAGAATTATTAAACTGCTCCTTAATCACTAAAGGTAAAGTCATATTCTCAACCTTTTCCACCTCTTCCAAAGTCATCGCGTCTTTATCCAGGCTAAATTCATAATATTTCGATTCAACCATACCGTCAAAGTCAATAACAACAACCTCTCTTACATTACCTTTATGATCTCTACTTAATATTGGAAAAATTCTCGTAATCTCACGGGTTAGAAGGTCAACAACATGGCTATATTCGCCGTGAGAAAAAACAATCTTTTCATCAGCAGTGCGGCTCCAAAGCGCGTTAGCCTTGCTGTCATAGGCAGTCATTACGATACTGCCGGTTTCATCTTTGCGGCCGGATATGGCGCTGACAGGATTGTTAAAATCAATATTAACCGGGCCTTTACCTACTACCTGCCATATGTTTTCTCCCACGCTGCCCTTTTTAACCGCGCTTACTTGCTTAGTGCGTAAATCAACCTCGAATATAACATTTTCTTTATTTCCGTCATCATTCACTATTCCCGGATAATAAACCTCTATAATATTATCTACTTTTACCGCCCGGCTTTTGTAATCTCCTGAAGCAGTGATGATTAGCGTTTCTCCTCTCAACCTGCTGGTATCTACCTTAAATAAAGGATGCTTTGCGCCGCGTAAATAAACAGCAGTCTCTGCCTCAGAATCATATTCAACAGCAAGCTGTGAACTTTGCAGCTCACGGCCTTTATAAAGCCGGTAAACAGACTTACCGGTATTTTCATTAATTACCTCCATGATTCTCCCCCCCGAAGGCAGGCCAATTTCTTCTCTTACCATTTTTTCTTCTTCTCTGGTAAGTTTTATAAAAGTTTCCTCAGGCGTATCTAAAGGATATTTAAAGTCTTCTTTTTCCAGGGAAGGAATATAAGTGATATCCTTCTCGGTGTAACAATCCTTATATCCAAGCTCTTTAAATCTATAAGCGCTATCTTGTTTTGTTAAAGGATTCTTTCTCGATTGAATTTGAAACTCAGATAAATATTCATCGTTCAAACTGGCTCTAATAATTCTTCGTCCATGTTCTGAGTCCTTCCAGATAGTCATATTATAGTCAGAATAGTTATTTATATGCACAACTGTCCAATTTCCGGGCTCCTGGATCCCCATTTGCTCGACTTTATCCTCAAAAAGATTCTGGCCAAACATTATCTCTTTATTAATATCTTTTACCGGCAAAAATTCAGGCTCTGATATATTATGCGCGTTTCTTACAGGTATATCTAAAGGACTGAATCCTCTAAGGCCAAATAAAGGATAGATAGTGCTAGATAAGGAACTATTCACTTCAGCCGGAGGCGTACGCCAATAGTGGCCGGTATCCGCGGAATAAGAGGTAGCATAAGGTATGCCCCCTTGGGAATTTTGCATTTTGGCTAATTCCCATAAATAAAATACGGCTTTTTCCATATTCGTATAGCGGTTCTTTGGTGTTATATCCAAACTTACATTCGAATCTGCCCGCTCAAACTCCGAAACGTTCAAAGAAACAACTACCGGTTTATCGCCTTCAACTAATATTCTATAATTAGCCGGCGCAAAAAGAATGTCCCCGGAAAGAGTGTCTGTGCCTGAATTATAGTAATCAGTTAGGTTTAGATAAGTAGTCGGCTCTTTGGTATTAGGAACTATTAATCGCAAATTATCTATACGCTCTAAGTCCAGCTGCGATTTTAAGTTTTCCACTATAAAAGTATCATTATCTATCTCAGATACATCTAAAGGTTGTTTGAATTCTATTTTTGTCCCATTCCTGTAAATATCTATCATCTCGCCTGTCCATTCAGGAGTAACCATTTCTTGGCCGGGCCCAAAAGCAAACCCGGTAACATTGACTTTTTGTCCGTCTTCTCTGGTAAAAATAACAGTTACTTCTATGTGTTCTTCAGCAAAATTTATTAAGGAAGTTCTATTGATTGTATCCGGCAGAGGAGAAGATACCCCCCAGGCCAAAGCATCTAGAGCAATCTCTTTATCATCTTCACCGCGATAAATTACACCTGTCTCTTTATCGTAGACATAATTATAAAACCAGGTATAAACCTCATTTCTCGTCTGCGCATAACTCTCATTGCCGGTCTTTTTCGCCAAGTAATCAACCACAGTATAAGTGCCTTCGGCTTGTTCCGCGCTCATCCAGCCATACTTTTCTTCTCCACTGATGCCATAATTTGAATTTTGATAATAATTAAGAACATTATTGTTAATTTCTTCTATTTCCGAGAGATATTCTAAATCGTCATACACTTCTGTGTACCAGGCCATAGCTATCCCTATCCAGTTACCCGGCCCGACAGGAGACTTCTCCTGTTTAGGCTCTCCTGTATTTATATCATAGGCAGTATAAAACAAGCCTGCTTCAGTCCTATTTGCCTCATAAGCAAAAAAGTCCAGGATTTCTTTGGCCTTTTCCGGCTGGCCGGTTGTGATATAGTACATTGCCACTAAAGACTGGTCATAAGTAAAACCCCAGTAATCCTTATTCCACTCTTTATCCCCGTTGGCAATCCCGTCTCCCGGATGGCTAGCGTAAAGATTTTTTTCGCCTTTAGTCCCATTAATAAAATCTTCTGCTTTCTCCATATCTATCTCTGTAGGCACAAATACAAACGGTTTATATTCTCTAGCCTTATCAATAAGATAGATATTAATAGCCGGCTCAAGAGATTTAAAAACGGCTGAATCAATATACCCCTGTTTTGCAATGCCTCTTTCAAAATAGACTATCTTGACATTATCTGCCGGCCATCCTTTTTCACTCTTTATCAGAGAGTCCAGCCCTTTAACTTTCTCTGCTATCTGAGGAAATATTACAAACGCCATCTCACCTTCATCAACAAAGTAAGTCTCATCATTATAGATAACCTCTCTATCATCTTTACCGAAAGGCCCAAAACCCCTATCTTTGTTCAGAGAGCTATTTTTTGCTATTGCTTCAAGGCCGGTCCGGTTATCAATAACTAAAACTTCTCCTGAACCAACCATTTCAGAGATAGATTTTTCGAGTAAGCCTACATCAATCATATATGGAGTAATTTCTGCCGCGGAGTAATTAAGCTTGTCTTTATTCACCCAGGCCTGTAATTGGTTACCATAAATATCAATATAAGTTATCTCTATCTTATTCCAGCCTAAACCCTTACTGCTAAGTATATCTTTAGCGTATACGCCCGCGCTTTCACCGCTAGAAGTCACATTAACAATAACAGTCATTGGCTGGTATTGTAAAACTTCCATATCAACTTCCCGGCTTAAACCCTCTTCATTTAAAGCTAAGAGGCTATTCGGCCCGTTAAAAATAAGTTCTCCGTTTATTCTTTCAGCTATAGCTTTCCCTTCTTCATCTTTAAAACGGATAGAAACTTCCCCTTCTTTAACGTTTAAATATAAGAAGGAATAAAGATGGTCAGTTGGCTTTAACGCGAGATTTTCTATTTCACCGGGCAGGAACAATCTATCGGCGCTTATCCAGATGGAAGCATTGGCTAAGAGGCTCATGTCATAAGGATTTATCAATACCTCTTTCTCTGTAAAGTTAAGCTCTCCTGCTTCTACTCCAACAGTATCGCCGGTTATGGCAATTTGATAAGGCGTTGCTGAGTCATCAACCGGTGGTGAATTATTCGCTGGCAAAATAACTTCTGCTATGGAATCATTTGTTTCCTGAGATGCCTTAATAACCTCTTTCGAGTCTATTAATGTTGGCATTTTAGATTCAAACAGGCCTTCCCCGTCTATTCTGCCCATAACCCAATTTAACCTATATGGCGGAATATATTTATATGATTCCTCCCCGACGTTTAAAGTTTCTATATAATTACGAGGTATATAATATCCCTGCTCAGTAATAACCCCTCCCATAAACGCTAAAGAATGTACTTTAACTACTTCACCATTTTTAAGAGTCGCGCTATCCGCGTTATTAGTTATATTTGTTAATTGGCTTATATATTCACTCCATATCACTCCATTAGGATCTTTTCCATCGAATATATGTATAGTGCCGTCAGGATTTTTCCCTCCTCTATCTGTATAATAAGCAAATCCTTTACCGATCGAATCGTTCCACATAATAAGCCGGCTTTCTCTTGATGCCTTAGTTCCTATTCCGTCAAATTTATGTATTGTGCCGTCCAGATTTTTTGTTTCCCAGCCAATTTCTCTATTATTGAAGTCGCAATAAGAATCCTTATAAAAAATTGTACCATTCGCGTCTATATATGGACCGGTATGCTTTGTATATGCAGCCTCAACACTCTCTTCTCCCGCAAGAAGCTTCTCACGATAAAATGGAGTTATATAAGAAACACATTCTTTGGTTTTAGAGTCAGTTGACGCGATATCTTCAAGAATTATAATTCTTGGCGTGTAATCATATAGAGTAACTGTATTATCGTCTCCCTTTTCTATCCGATAAATTGTGTCATTAGATCCATATAATATAACTGCAATGTCTGTCTTTTCATTTGTCTCAACAGTAGAATCCGTAGTTACTTCTGTAGCCTCGCCGGTATTAGGATCATAAGTTACATCTATTGTTAAATTACCTATCTTATCAGTGTATTTTATTATGTCCTGAACAACAACGGGATCACTATCCGTACTTACGAAAGTTTCCGGGCTATCGTTTACCGGCGTATTTTCAACAGAATCATTATCGCTATCAAGCAGGCCGTCCTGAAAGCTTTGGTTTGTGAGAGTTTCGTTAACTATATCTAGAATCTGAACAGTTGTCGTCTCGTTATCTTGCGTTTCCTGAATAACAGTATTATTTTCTTCAACAAAATCATTCGTATCATAAATTACCGTTTCATTCTCAGCGGTAGTATTTTCGATATTTACACTAATATTAGCGATTGCAGTCTCATTGATTTCGGAATCAGTTACATTAGAAGTAATCTCACTTATACTAATAGAATTAGTGGTTATATTGCTCGGCATAAAGCTTACGGCATCCTCTATTATGCGTACTTCAGTAAGCACGGTATTCCTGCCTTCGGCGTCTTTGAAAAACGCCGCAACAGCTACATCTGTATTGTTTAACTCAGCGGGCACGGCAATATTTCTAATAACATTATCTGAAAGCGCTGCGGTAACATTAAAATAGTCGGTTAATACAGCCGGCACGCCACTTTCATTCATTCTCATCCACACTTCTTTTGCGCCTTCGGGAGCGGTATCGGTTAAAATAATATCGTAAGTAGTATGCGTGGAATTAGGAATAATATTTGATATCTGAGGTATAGCTGCGCCCCAAGTTTGGCTCTTGGCTTCGGGTATTGTCTCAATATCTGTAGGTAAAGTATCTTTGCCTTCGGCGTTTTTAAAAATAACCGCAATGTCTACACTTTCGCCGTCTAAGGTTACGGGTATAGTTAAATTATGGATGACACTGCTTGAATATTGTCCGGTAAAATCAATGTAATCGGTAAGAATAGCTTCTGTCCCGGTTTTATTCATTCTTACCAATACTTCTTCTGTGCCTGCGGGAGCAATATCGGTTAAGATGATATCGTAATTTATTTCAGCGGAGTTATAAGAAATATTTAATATCTGAGGTATTTCCACATCCCAAAGGGCAGAATTAATAGAGTCAAAATGGATGACTTCACTGTCGACGGTTTTCTTACCTATGTCATCATACCCGATAAGGGTAAAGGTTATTTCCTGATTAGGGATGGTTTCTCCCAAGTTAAGGGTGATGGTATAGTCTGTTTGGTTATATACTTGGCTTAAGTTCAACTCCCAGAGATTATTATCTATGCTCTCACCGGCTAAGGAGCTGACATTCATGCTTATATTGGTAATATTCTCAGGCATTGAATCGCTAAGGGTTATAATCACTGCGCCGGCTTCATCCTGAGTATAAGTCAAGGCGGGTATAGTCTCAAGTAGTAAGAATGAGTTAATAGAGTCAAAATGCACAGTTTCACTATCGACAGTTTCTCTTCCTATGTTATCTATCCCAATAAAGGTAAATGTTATCTCCTGGCCGGGTATATTTTCACCAAGATTAAGAGTAATCGTTTTTTCGGTCGCATTATAGACATCATCATAGGACAAATCCCATTGCTGATCTACCTTCTCGCCATCTAACGAGCTAACATTCATATAGACATCTACAATATCCTTAAATATTGGCTCTACAAATTCAATCGTAACTTTACCAAATTCATCCTGCGAATAATTATCTATATAAGGAATATAATAAAAAGCTTGACCAAGGTCTACATGAATATCTACCGGTTCACTTAAGGCTATCTGTTGATTGGTTGCTTTTTCCAAGCCGTAAAACTGCACTTTAAAAGTTTGGTTGTTTAATTCCATGTCGAAGTTTAAAGCCAACTTAGTGCCATTAGCATTTATTGCTTCAGGCGTAATATCCCAATATTCAACAGCTCCATTTTCAAAGTTGACTTGAGCCCATAATCCAGATATTAATTCTGGATTTAAAGTATCGTTGTTAAGAAATTCCACTATCGCCTTACCTTGCAAGTTAGTTTTAACAAATGAAGGCATATCAGGCCAGGTCATGTTTGAATAAACAAAATCGAAATTAAACTCCGATATACTGCCGCGGTCGCTATACATATCGCTATTAATCTTAACTATTTTAACATTGTGAGTATCTTCAGGAAGGTTATAGAATACACGGTAGGTTTCTTCTGAAGAAGCATATATTAATTCAACTATACCGTCAGATCTTGTTAAAAGTAAAAGAATCTGCCCGCTAGAAGCATTAGGAACAGAATCCCAAGTAAGATTTATGCCTGAAATGCTGGCATTCAAATCAAGGCTCGGATCAATTACAGTAGATATGTTTACAGTAATCGGTTTGCTTTCTTCGCTTACTACTGTACCGGGCTGGCCCCATGCGCCGGATAAAGCCCGAACAGTAATATTCCATTCACCATCAGGGATATTGCCCGGAAAAATATTCATAAATGAACCATTATCTCTGGTACGTAAGTATTGTTTATCTTCCCCGGTATTTATATCTTTGACAGCCACTGAATAAAAAGCAACCTTAGCATCCGGGAAGCTTGTAAGGTTTACAACATCTGTCCAATCCAATCTAAAATGTCCGCTCTGCGTAAAACTATCGTATTTATTCCATTCCGCGGTATTAAAACCTATAATAGGAGTATAGACCCAATCATCATCACTACCACCGCCGCCACCGCCTTTAGGCAATAAAATAGATATATCATCTGACCATCTATCCTCTTGAGGGATTGTAACGTTATCTTCTACAATTTCCTCTAAAACTTCTTCCGCGGCCTCTTCCGTGATTTCCTCTGCCGGCTCCGCGTCTAAAATTTCCTTATAAGAATAATCAAGATTATCTCTATCAACCCAACTCATTCTTTCCTTGCCATAAACATCAATATAAGTTACTTTTACATCATCCCAGCCGGCAATCCAACTAGTCAAAATTCCAACCACAGGCAAGTTCCAATCTCCGCCTTTACTGCTAAGTACATCTCTGGTATACACACCCGCTGTTAAATTTTTCCCTTCTACAATAACGGTTATAATTACGTCATTTATAGATACTAATTTGTCGCCTTTCGGTACATTTAACATATCAGTAATTGGCGTTCTCTCTACAGCCCCAAGCTTGCTTGTAATATTATCTACTTCCGTTGCGTTCATTTCCATAACTTCGGCTATCACATCGCTATCAAACCCTTCTTTATATAAACTAACAACCATAGCGTCTATGTTGTTTTCTTCCAGGCTAAACGTTGGCGCTATCTCCGGCATAAAAGCAGACGCGACTTCAGGTGATATGTTTACGCTTTCGGCTGAAATCATTGCAGCAACACTTCTATTTGAAGAAATATTCCAATTTATCAAACCTTCTTGGACATTATCAACCTCTGCTTTTGCCTCCTCGGCAGCAGCGACTCTCGCGGTACTCTGTAAAATTCTATAAAAATCTTCTTGAGATGCTTTACCGAAAGTCGCGCGGTATACATCATAAGTAATATCCATGCCTATGGTCGCCTGCGCCTGTTGCATAATACCCGGCACTAAAGTAAGCGCGCTATCTTCAGGGCCTTCTAAGGCGTTTATAAAAGTTTCAACGCCGTTACCAGCTGTGCTGCCTGCTTTACCGTAATCTTGGCCGACATCTGCTGCCCATTCCCCGGACGAAACAACAAATTGAATTTCTCCACCAATGGCCCACATATGGATAAAACCTTGCCAGAAACTCTTAAACGCAACTATATGAAATTCGTGATCTTCTCTCCTTAAAAACTTAAATTTATCAGCAAGTAAAACTAACGGTATTATTGAATAAATTGTCTCTAAAAATGCTTTTGAGTAAATGACTTTTGCCCATTCCAAATAGCTAAGTATCCCAACATCTATATCCGCCGCCTGTTCCTGATTCTCTATCCCCAAATTCTCTTCTAAATATTCTAATTCAGACTCTAAATCGTACTTTAAATGTAATCCTTCACTACGATAAGCAATCGGGCCGATATAAACTAACTCTCCTAAAAATGTATTCCCTAAAGAAACTATCCTACGTAAACTCAGAGCTAATCTTCTAGCTTCATTAATATCTGCGGCTTCTATGTTTTCATTAATATTTCTTAGATAGCTTACTAATTGTGTTGGACGCATATTCATATTTTTTATCCGCTCTATACCATCATCTTCTTTTAACTTTTTAGCCGTAAAATAACTTACCCCCTGACCCATTCTCGGCAACAATGTCAGTAACACCGTAATTGATAACACATTTAAAATGCTAGCCCCGCTTAACGAAAGATGCCATTTTTCCAGAAAATCTATCAGAGAATATGCCCCTAAGTAAGACATAATATTATATGGCGCAATATATGACCATACTTCTACAATCAAAGGAATATTAATCAAATGTACAGCTATCACAGTGCCTATAATGGAACCGGCAATATATAAACTAACGCGGTTTTTCATAAAACGTCCTAAACCTGATGCAACCCAAGAATGTAACCTTAAAAACCTTAAACGCTGTATCGGTAAAGAAGTCCGTATATTATACAGAATTGGATCTTCATCCTTCTCTTTTTCTATCTGTAAAACCAAGCTTACAAGCTCTTCGTAAGGGTCTCTTCCGGCATTCTTAAATATTTTTTCCAACTCGCCTTTACTATTTAAAGCTCTCCGATATTTCAATTCTTCTACAATATGACGGGCGAAAAAGTAAAAGAAACCGCCAATAAAAGCGAATTCTAAACCGCCCGGGATAAAAAGCAATGCCTTCATAGGCCAAGATATATACCAGTTCGTACCCTTAATATATTGTTCAAATAACTTACGAGTCATATCCGCGTTACGTTTATGTAAACTCGGGACGAAAATTTTAAATCCTATATTATAAATTCTTCCAATAAGTTCTTTTTTATAAACATCATTTAATTCGAAATTTTCTATATTTGTTTCTTCCTTTATGTTCTTTTCTAATTGTCTCCAAATTTTTTCTGAATCTTCAGTAAAGAAATATCCTATATCTTTGTTAGAAAGACCGGATACTTTAAATGAATCAAGGTTTCTTGTTTCCCAAACCTCTTTAATAACACCGGTTATGCCACCTAATAATGCCAAAACAATCATTGCCGAAATACTGACTATCCATGCAACATGAAACATACTGGAAAACACGACAAAACCGGCAAAAGCTAAAAGGAAAGGAGTTATTAAATTAGATCCCAGTTTTTTATGAAAAATAATACTGGTGATTACGGCTACAGCTACAACAATCATTGCAAAAGGAGATATACTTGCAAATACACCACTTGCTATCATTGCCGAAACAACAGTAGCCGCTCGTGAGGGAAGGTCAAAAACAAATGCGTAGAGGGATAGAATAACTAAAACCCCAATTACCGGCGGAGCCCTATTCAACCCAAGCTTAGCAACTATATCAGGAAACCTACTCCCGCCGTCTGTTTTTAGTATTGTATTAGTGCCTTCATCCGTAACAATTTCATCGGAAACAGAAGGTAGCCGGACAGCATCATAAGCGCTTTTTCTTAGCCCTAAAGATATCGGTAACCTCCCTTTTTGTCTCGATACCTCTGGCTTTAATTCCTGTGGGATATATTTAAAATCTACCACTTCCCCCTCTTCATTAAATATTAATTTACAGAAAAAACAGAAAACATCAACCGTAGGAGCCAATATACGTTTTGCCTGCGGAAAAACACCTCTTAAAGTATTTGCCAGGTTATCTTCCTTATCTTCTCCGCAGCCGGTACTACAGCTATCCAAGACTATTACACCGTCTTTCCGCAAACTACTCTGAATTTCACTCAGCAACCTCTTTGCATTCACTGAAGTTAATGAAAGTGCGGGAATTGTTCTTACGTTATACGAACCGTAGACACCAAGCCTAATTGAATTCCTATTTCCATGGCCACTAATAATTATTAATGAGGCTGGTTGCTCTCTTGTTGCATCTAGAATGAAATCAACCAAACCTTCACCACTATTTACTCTTGAGAATTTTACTTCATATCCATGTTTTTCCAAATTTTTAACAACACTTCGATGATTGCTGAATGCCCCCATTATAAAGTCTGGATCTTCTTCGGGATAAATAACAACCGCAAAATTCTTCTTTACCAAAAATGTAGATAGGGTCAGGTCTTGCTTTGCGACTTTTTTATCCGTTCCGCCGTCTGTTTCTAGTATTGAGTTAGAAGAATCAGGATTATCACTAAAGCAAACAGGATATTTTAAAAACTTATCGCCGCCGTCTTTTTTTAGTATTGAGTATTTCTTATGTAAAAAAATAGAAGAGTAAGCAATTAAGCTTATTTTTATTCTCTTCTATTATAGGCTGTGTAATTCACGCGAGATAACTATGCGCTAGTAACTAACACCCAATCGTCAGCTGGAGCCACTGAGTCTGTTGCGATTGAGAAATATTGTTTCCCAGCAACCGTATCAATAAACTTTTGTCCAACGAACTCTGCATTTTCCGCAGGCGCAGTAACTCCTACTAATGGTGTTAAAATATCTAACACTCTTAATTCCAATGCACCATAGAAATTATCACCTAATACTAATGCTTTAATATCTTGTTTTGCCATAATTCATCATCCTCCTTAAGGATATCTATTATATTATAAACCTACAAAGGTAGGGTTTTCACAATTATAAAAATTTTATAACTTTTAATACTGCTTGAAAGAAATATATATCGACGTTAGCATCCTTATCGGCTTCTATTTTCAAGTTTATAGTATCGCCGTT
The DNA here is from genome assembly GCA_048634245.1 of Methanosarcinales archaeon. Lineage (GTDB taxonomy): Bacteria > Omnitrophota > Gorgyraeia > Duberdicusellales > 4484-171 > Susulua. The sequence goes on from JAIWAR010000013.1 coordinate 24,489, forward strand.
TGTTAATGTAAATGTCGAAGCGAGGCCGAATGGTACTACAGCGGTACTCGACTCCAACTTACCTTCATTCATTACTCCGTAATCGATAAGACCTTTTTTATATTGACCTATTATCACAGTCGTATTTACTACGGATGAAGCAATACTACAAGACATATTGATACTCATCAACACATCATCGCTGCCTACATAAGTAACTATTCCTCCTACATATTCAAAATCACCACAAGCCATTGCATCGATGTTTGTGAACTCGACATCCTTAACTGTATCCGCGGATAATACTTGTCTACTGTATGAATTAGAATTGGCTTTCATGTAAAAAAGACATGGATCATATATCAAATTAATAGCTTTCTGAACTTGTTCCCCGGTTGCTTTAACACCGTTTATCATTATTGGAAATCCCATAATCTACCTCCTAACCCATAAATCACCATCAGTAGTTTCTAAATTTCCCTCTACTACTGTTAATGGTATATTTGACGTTAATATTCTTAATGAATCCATCCAATATAGTAGTGGGTGTAACCCCATTTCTAATAATCTCATAAATACCCCCTATACACTAAATGTAAGATATTTCCTCCAACCTGTCCCAGAATATACATGTGCTGAAAGCATGACGCTATTAATAGTATCTTCTACCCAGCATTCATCTCCAGGAACTAATTCTTCATTCTCTAATACAGTTTCTATATTACTAAATTCGGTTTCTGAAACGAAATATTGTGTTAGTGATATATTACCATACCCTTTACGTTTCTCCATTTAACACCTCCTAATCTTCACAAATAATCTCCATCTCGTTTATTTTTGTACGAAGTGTTTCTATAAATCCATTACCGCCTAGTTTTCTATATATCGTATACAGGTCATTGAATACGTCTAGTTCTTGCGCTGTAATTCTATTACCCTGCTCCT